>JBGAQU010000027.1:0-28723 GCA_044220535.1 Alphaproteobacteria bacterium
TCCTGAAGGCCCGGAACAGCCTCTTCGTTAAAATATGTTTTCATGATCCATATCCATATTGATTAAGATGGAATTAATCTAATGTATTATAGAAATTAAATGCAAGAATTTTATTGTTCTTCTGTACATTTTTTATAAAAATTTCCTTTTTTAATAAAATTTTGTTTTTTTAATATTTTAAGGGGCTGGTATAGATAATGGAGATTATCTATACCAGCCCCTTAAAATAATAGGAAATTATACATCACATACCAAGGAGATATGCTGTAGAAGAACCGATTGACATTAATTATTATGTCCATTATCAATAAAATATGGATTTGATGGAAACTTTAAAAAAGCCCTTGTTCATGCGTGGATGGGCAGAACTGTCCGGCCTGGCGTGCAAAATGCCATTCATTGATGAAGACAGCCCGGAAGCCTTCATAGAAGCCCCCCATAAATTCGGACGATGGTCGGCGAGGGTTTTATATCCTTTTTCCAGTGTCCTGCCAGGCAGGTGCGCCGATACCCGTCTTATGATCCTGAATAACTCACAGCCGGGAGACCGCGATGCTTCCCAATACAGGACATTGATCCACCTACAACGCAGAAATCAGGCGGGTAAATGGGAAAGCGTCGCCAAGGATACCCTTGAGGGGTTCTTATTCCAATTGGAAGCCAACCCTGATTTTCCTATTCCGCAACCGCCTGACATCAGGGCGTTTGCGCGTCTAGCATGGACAGCGAAGCTGGACCGTCCGCTTTTGCAAAGCCTCAACGATCACACGATTGCCATGCGAGGCTGGGATCGGAACATGAATGCGGCCATTCTTGTTCTTCAAGCGCATGAAGACGGCAAAGCTATGGTTCATTTCAGGCGGTTCGGGCACGGGATGAGTTTTGGTACGTTGACGAATCTCTATGTCGTCAACATGGATTCGCGTTTACCGCCCATAGCACTTGAATCCTTGTTGGATCCGAAAGTTTACACTGCGGCTTTGAAGACTCTTGGACGGATGCGAAATCCTATAAGCATAATACTCGCATCTTTCGAAAGTTCGGCGGCGCAGCGATGGGGAACAGCAGCAGTAAGACTCCTAAGAAAGTTGGGCCTCTAACGCCTTTCACGGCTTCGCCGATTTCTGCCATTTGATGGGCGGGGGGCTGAAGCCGGCGAAGAAGTCCAGAATGGCAGGCAGAGAATCGCTGAACAAAACAGCGGCACGGTCGGGCGCGCGGACGAAGCCTTCGCCCTCTGCGTGCGCCATCATCGCCGACATGGAATTGTAATAGCCGTTGACGTTCAGGAAGGCGCAGGGTTTGCGGTGGATGCCGATGGCGAGCCAGCACCATTGCTCGAAAATCTCCTCAAACGTGCCGATGCCGCCGGGCAAAGCGATAAAGCCGTCCGCCAGATCCGCCATTTTCAGTTTGCGTTCATGCATGGTATCGACGATTTCGAGTTTGGTGAGGCCGGTATGCTGGATTTCTTTTTCGACCAGCGAGCGCGGCATGACGCCCATAACTTTCCCGCCCGCCTTCAACGCCGAATCCGCGACGATGCCCATGAGGCCTGTGCGCCCACCGCCATAGACCAGCGTCATGCCACGCTCGGCCAGCAATGCGCCCGTGGCGGTGGCAGCCTCGGCATAAACAGGATCACGGCCCGCGCCGGAACCGCAGAAAACGCAGATATTCATTATGCAACTCCCGAATGCACCGATTTAGGACTGTAGGTACACAGTCAAGATTTAACCACAGATGAACGCGGATAGACACGGATCAATCAGCGTTCATCCGTGTCCATCCGCAGTCTGATTAGAGTGCTCTTAATAGCGCTTAAAGAGTTTAATTTATGACCAGTGAGGATTATCTGACCATGCAGTTGAGTGATAAATAACATTTTCAACACGAATTTCAGGCCTTGCAGAAAGGACTGCATGTTGTTGATCATTCAAATCCAGCTTTATGATATTCTGATCCGGCAGGTTTGGAAAATCTTTATCCAATCCGGCATCGGCGAAAACTTCAGACAAGGTTTTTGTACCGTAACTTTTTGTGGTCCTGTCATATTTTCTCGCAATAACATATTCGGTCATATTCAATCTCCCCTTTGTTTTGTTAAATATTTATCCAGCCTTGCGGCCATAACTGCCTGCGAAGACGTCATCCGAGAATACTTCTTCCCAGCTTCCTTGCGTCGACGCCTTCGAATATTCCGTCGAGCGGTTTTCGAAGAAATTGGTGTGTTCGGCGCCGTTCATCATTTCGTCCATCCAGGGCAGCGGGTTTTTCGCCATGCCGAAGACGGGATCGAGGCCGAGCTGCTGCAGGCGGCGGTCGCCGATATAGCGGATATAGTTCTTGACGTCCTGCGGGGTCAGGCCTTCGATTTCGCCCTGTTCGAAGGCGAGGTCGATGAAGGCATCTTCGAACCCGACAATGGTCTTGCAGGATTCGGTGATTTCGGCGCGCAGGGAATCGTCCCAGATATCGCTGTTTTCCTGGATGAAGGCGTTGAACAGCTTAATCATCGACAGGCAATGCAGCGTTTCGTCGCGCACAGACCATGAAATGATTTGGCCCATGCCCTTCATTTTGTTGAAGCGCGGGAAGTTCATCAGGATCGCGAAAGACGCGAATAATTGCAGGCCTTCGGTGAAGCCGCCGAACAGCGCCATGGTTTTGGCGATATCGCGGCGTGATTTCATGCTGGCATTTTGCATGTAATCGTATTTGTCCTTCATTTCCTTGTATTTCATGAAGGCCATGTATTCGAGTTCCGGCATGCCGAGCGTGTCGAGCAGATGCGAATAGGCGGCGATATGCACGGTTTCGATGTTGGAGAAGGCGGAGAGCATCATCTGCACCTCCACCGGGCCGAACACCTGGCTGTAATGTTTCATGTAGCAATTGTTGACTTCAACATCGGCTTGCGTGAAGAAGCGGAAAATCTGCGTCATCAGGTTTTTTTCGGACGGCGTCAGCTTGTTCTTCCAGTCGCGCACATCTTCCGCCAGCGGCACTTCCTCCGGCAGCCAGTGGATGCGCTGCTGCGTCAGCCAGGCTTCGTAGCACCAGGGATAAAGGAACGGCTTATAGACATGGCGCTCCTGCAGCAGCGGCGACCGTGCGGCGGCAAGATCGTTGAGGTCGGCTTTTTTCAGGGCTGCTTCGGCCATGTCTTAGTACTCCTTGCGATTGGTATGGGTTCATTAATGCAGAGATAGGGCGGGGCGTGGAGTCATTTGGACAATTCATCCACAGGATTATGAGAATCGTGAGGCGGCTTATTTAGTATGTTATTAGGATCATAAACACTAAATATGGTGTTTTCAATCTAAAATTTACGCTACATATAGCAAAATTTAAAACAGGTGTTTGCCTTAGTACAAAAAGGCAGATTTTGATTCAGGTCGGGCGATTGCCGCTTTCATACCCTTATGATATTGTGCGTTGCGAAATCAGGGGATTGAGACATGTTCAAATTCAACCTGTTGCCTAAAGACGATACGTTCCATCGTCTGTTGCAAAAAATGTCAAGCGACGCACAGCGTTGCGCCCTTCATTTAAAAACCTTTGTTGAAAGCGCAGATGAAACCGCAAGGACTGCGGCGGCCAAAGGTCTTGATGAATGCAAGGCATCATCGAAGGCTACATTGTCGGACGTAACTTCCGCGCTGTGCAAATCCTATATCACCCCGTTTGACCGCGAAGACATTCAGTCCTTGTCTTTCCAGCTGTATAAAATCACCAAGACGATGGACAAGGTGCGGGAGCGCATGCAACTGCACGGCCTGTCCAGCCACCGCGACGATTTTTATCGCCAGACCGCACTGATCGTGCGCGAGGCGGATGCGATGCATCTGATCATGCAGGATCTGTCACAGGCGCATAAACCTGAAATCCAGAAGCACATGGCCGTGCTTCAGGAACTGGAACTGCAGGGTGATGCAGTGCTGGGTGAATTGCTGGTTTCGCTGTTCAATGAAGGGCATACGACGCGCGATCTGATCCTGCGCAAGGATATTTACGACATGCTGGAGAAAGTCATCGACCGGTATCGCGATGCGGGCGGGATTGTACTGGAAATTGTATTGAAGCATGGGTGAGTTGCGAGTTTCCAGTTGCGAGTTGCGAGATAGAAAATGAATAAATCCAGTCATAATTTGCGCCGCTTTTTTTACTCGCAACTCGCAACTGAAAACTCGCAACTGACATGACCCTCCTGATCATCGTCATCCTCCTGACCCTGGCGTTCGATTTCATCAACGGATTTCATGATTCCGCCAATGCCATCGCGACCGTGGTTTCAACCAAGGCGTTGACACCGGTTAAAGCTGTCATGTATGGCGGTGTGTTGAATTTTATTGGCGCGATGCTGGGAACCGAAGTGGCGTCCACAATCGGTAAAGGCCTGGTCGATGCGGGATCGATTACGTTGATGACGGTTCTGTGCACGGTAACCGGCGCGATTTTGTGGAACCTGATCACCTGGTACAAGGGCCTGCCCACCAGTTCATCGCATGCGATTATCGGATCGCTGCTGGGCGCGACGTTTTTTTCGGCGGGCGGCGGGTATGACAGCATTACGTGGCATGCGCTGACGGGCAAGGTTTTGCTGCCCATGGTATTGTCGCCCGTTCTGGGATTATCGCTCGGGTTTTTGTTTATGACAGGGCTGACCTGGCTGATCTATAAACGCAGCCTGTTCAAGATCAACCGGCTGTTCGGGAAGCTGCAGATTGTTTCCGCCGGATTTATGGCCTTGAGCCACGGCATGAACGACGCGCAGAAATCGATGGGGATTATCGCGCTGGCGCTGGTGCTGGCCGTTCCGGGCACGGAATTTCATGTGCCGTTATGGGTCAAGATCGCCTGCGCCATTGCCATGGGGTTCGGCACCATGACCGGCGGCTGGCGGATCATCCGCACGCTGGGGTCGAAAATGATCCATCTGCAGACCAGCCAGGGGTTCGCGGCGGAAACGGTCGCCTCGCTGATCATCTCCGGCGCGTCGCATTTCGGCATTCCGGTTTCGACGACGCATGTCATCACATCGTCCATCATGGGCGTCGGCGCGACGCAGCGCCTGTCCGCCGTGCGCTGGGGCGTGGTGGGGAATATCGTCTGGGCCTGGGTACTGACGATTCCGCTGACCTTTACCTTCTCAGGCCTTTTAATGTTGCTGTTCCGGATGTTTTGAGGCCTTGAATAGCCATGCAGCCAAGCCTAGTTTAAGGGCAGGCTCACATACCATAAGGAAAAATCGATGTATAAGCTTTATTACTCTCCCGGCGCGTGTTCCATGGCGCCGCACGTTCTTCTCCATGAACTGAACGCCGAGCACGAAGCGATTCGCGTCGACCTTCATTCGGGCGAAGGGCAAAAACCCGAATTCCTGAAACTCAATCCGCGCGGCCAGGTGCCGTTGCTGATCGAGGAAGACGGCACGCCGATCAAGGAGGGCGCTGCGATCATGATCTATCTGATCGATAAACATAAATCACCCTTGCTGCCGCAACAGGGCATCGAACGCGCCAAGGCGCTGGAATGGCTGATGTGGTGCAATGCCACACTGCACCCGGCCTATAGCAAAGTGTTCGGGCTGATGCGCCAGGCACCGGACCAGAAAGACCTGATGAAAGCCGCCACTGCCCATATCCAGAAATTATGGGATGAAGCCGATGCGCAGTTGGGCAAGACGCCCTATCTGGCAGGAAAGACTTTAACAATCGCCGACATTCTGATGACGGTGATCGCCAACTGGAAAATCGAAACGATGCCAACACTGAGCGCAAACGTCAAACGCGTTCTCAGTGAAGTGTCCAAACGCCCGTCATTCCAGAAGGCCTTGGCGCACGAAAAAGTGGAATATAAAGCCGCGGCTTAATTTGTTCGCTTTCAAATGTATTAAAAAAATCCGGCTTGCGTGCCGGATTTTTTCTGTTATGTGTATTGTTGAACAGGAGAAAATATTATGAAATTTAGCCCTTATTTAATTGGCGCTTTCGCAGCAGTCGCGGGTATGGCTGTCGGCGCTTTTTTCCCGAGAAACGATGATGCCGATCTAAAGGTTCAAAACCTTGCGAATGAGAATGCTGTGTTTCAGGCACAGAATACCGAACTTGCAGCAAAAATAACCGCTCTTGAAGTCGAAGTGAAAGATCGGGATGCGTTGCAGGAGCGCGTGCAGGATCTGCAACAACAAGGTGCGTATAATGAGACCATCGCTATGGCTCAGGAACTGGGGCGCCGCGCCGGGGCTTTTTGTTCCAAGCCTTTTCCTGCGGAAGAAACATTTGTAGTAACGCATAACTTTATAAACATTTTTGATTTATATGAGAATGAATATTCCAAAGGTTTAGATTTCCTGAAAACACTTGTAGATAACCAGATTATTGTCGTGGTCAGTCATGATGATGACGCGCTCGCAACCCTCACAGTTACAGACAACCATCAAAAGATACTGAAAATCCAATCTTTATTAATTTTAGATCGACAAGTTGCTCTTCAAAATTTTGTTGCAGAATTAAAGGAAAAAGGCTTCGAACTGCAGGGTCAAACCGCTGTTCTTTATGAGCCCATTCGCAATGAGGGATGGAAAACCGCCTATCTGCCAAAGGGTGAAAGTTCATTCGTAGAAGACCGCAGCCGCATCACAATCAATCCGCAGCTTTGCCCGTAATTATACAGGTTGCGGTTTGATTGCAGGGATTGCCGCCCTGGCGGCAAGATCTTTTAGATGCGTTGTGAATTCGGCATAGGTTTTGAAAATCAGGCCGTGCGGCACGTCCTCTTTCAAGGCCTGTAACCGCCGCGCGGCCAGTGAATATTCACCGATCGCAACGGGAATGACCGTGTAGTCCACGCGTTTGTCGGCGGCCAGCGCGGCGTCAATATCCGTGTCCATGTCGCCGACAAACCAGACGGTTTTTCCAGGCCCCATTTCATCCTTCCATTTTTCCATGGCCAGTAATATACCATCCGGCGCGGGTTTGATCTGCCCGCCCTTGCGCTGGACATGCTCGCGGAACACATATCGGTCCATTGTGGCGGCGATTTTAAATTTTTGAATCAGCGGCCAGCCCCATCGGGCGGCAAAGCCATTGCTGACAATGCCGGTATGGATGCCGTTCTGTTCGGCATAATCCAGCGCATCGACCAACCCGGGTTTGATCCCTGGCCGGACCAGACGGCGCAGGAAGCCCAGATGGAAGGGCGGGCGATGGCGGGTGACGACCGGCGTTTCGGTTTCTGCGGCAGTTGTAAACAAGGACCTCAGCGTTTTACGCAATTCATAAATTTGAGGTGTGATCCAGGCCAGAAACGGGGGCATATCGGTGATGGTGCCATCCAGATCAAACAGGACGATATCCGGGCGGCGCTTGTAATCCTTGGAACTTATTATTTGCATAACACAATATACCTTTAAACCATGTGACTGGCAATATTTTCTATAAGTTTTTGAAAGAGTTGACAGAAGAAAAACCGGTCTTTATTTGTTATTTTATGACCAGACATTTTCCCAAAGCGATACTGCAAAACACAGTTTCAGCCCTTGGTATTTTTATGGCTGTCGCGGCGGCCGTTTCCACATCTCCGGCCCTTGCGCAGGATAGTACCTGCCCCAAAGCAAAGGACGTCTATAATTCTTTAAAAGCTAATCCTGAAAATGAGGCTGTTGCATGGGAGGCAATGGCTGTCTGGCAAAAATGCGATCCGAACACGGATGAAGGCCGGGCGCGCGACGCCGCATTGGCAATATGGGCGAACAACCCTGAAGCTTTGACAATTATTCTTCAGGGCGGCGATACCAGCAGTGACATCAAAAGCGATATCCTGACCTTTGCCATCAATAAGGACATGCCAAAAATCGTGGACTTTGTTTTGACAAGCCCCAATCCGCCGAAGGGCGATGCGCTGACACCGGCGCTGATCGCTGCATTCAGCACCGGCAAAACTGATATGGCCGATAAAATCATGCAGATCGATACCGGCATTAAAGCAAAGGCCTTAATTAAGGCTGCAGGTTTCAAAGAAGAGGGCCTGTTTATCGAGATTCTGAATTCCGGCGTAACGGAGGCGGAACGGGATGCTGCTTTGATTCCGGCCATTGAAGGACCGAGCGCCAAGACCCTGGCGGCTTTACTCAAGGCGGGGGTCAGCGTAAAAGCGCGGCAGAATGCGGTTGCCTACTATCAAAACACGGAGATTCATGCAGGGCCCAATGCACTGCCTCATCTTATAACGGTCATGCAGACCCTGATCCCCCAATTAACCCCGCCTTCTCCGTAGACTTAATTCGCTCTTGGCCTGAAGCAATACAGAATAACAGGCACGATAACGGCCACGACGTCCAAAGCCATCCAGATCGTGACGGGCGTTGTAAAATTCAAAGACAGCGCATCCGCCACCTTGTTGAAATCGCCTAGGCCGTGGCCGCCCTTCTGCGCCTCGTAGGCGTCGCGGACATCGCGGTCGTGCAGCAGCATCCAGCCTTCCATCCACACGCCGATGACAAGGCCGGAGCCGATCATGGCGTTCAGCCAGCGTTCTGCGCCACCGCGCGGCGCGAGATCGAGCCAGGCGCGGTAAAGGCAGAACCCGCCGATAGCCGCCTGCGCGCCCGGCCCCATGAAATCGATCACCACCTGATGCATATCGGTGAAGGCGGTGGCGAGGTTGAACACCAGAATGGCAAGAAGGATGGCCTGCGCCCGCCATTCACCCCTTAACAGATACAGCCCGTAGCCGATCAGCCCATAAAGCCCAAGCAGCAGGATTGTCATCTGATCCGTCACCGCATAGGCCATGCCGCCGCCATAGGTGAAATCAAAGGTCGGCATGGCGACATAGCCGTAAAACCACATCAGGGACGCATGACCGATCTCATGGAAAAACGTCGTCATCGCCTGCATACCGGCGCCGATCACGAAGAACGGCAGGCTGTTCATCCATTCCCATTCCCCGCCATGCAGCCAGGACCAGTAAGGCAGATTGGCGAGGAGACCGAAGAGAAAGCCGGTGGAGATGAGGATGAGAGTGCGAGGGTTGATCGTCGCGATCATATTAGCTGGAGCTTTGGTGCAGAATTTGTAACATTTTTTACGGGCGTATCATTAAGAAGCTGTTCGCCCATTTCATCAATTGAGAACAGAATACCTGCCATTTCATCTGCCGTGTACATCATCTGGGCACGGGGTGTTTTCAGATACGCTTTATAATTCCTTATGCTATTGCGTAGCATCAATGCGGTCATATCCTCAGGAATGACGGCAAAGCGCCGGGCATTTTCGATTGTCTGTTTCAGCATTGATAAAAAGCCGAACTTGCCACGCCGTGTCACAGGGCAATCATCACTGACAGCGCCATCATAATCATTGTCCTGCCTGCAGCGATGCATGTCAAACATGGCCATCGGATGTGGCAGGGATTCCTCAAGCCTCAGGCCTTTCGTAAGCATGCCATAGCGTATAGCCGCAAGCGTAAGGTAAACAGGCTGATAAGGGGCGTTTGACGAAAGTCTCGGCTCCAGGGTGGATTGGGGACTTTCAATGTTTCTGGCTCTCAGCGATGCGCGCCCGTCCGAACTGTGATATGAGAAGCGGGCAGGCCCCTTATAATTGGGCGATTGGCCGGAAAGGATATCGAATTCTTCATGGTCGAGTTCCGCTGTTTTAGGTTTGATAAAAAAAGCGGGAAAGTTTTCCTGCCATGTTAAAATGCCTGCGCCTGCATGGCGAAACAGATCGTTAAAAACATGATTGTTTTTATCAGACATAAAAAGATCGCGTTCATTTTGAGACAAGCTTATGTGCCAGTGCCCATCGAGAACAAAGGCTTCCGCACCTGATTCTGCGGCTATCGCCTGCAACGTATCCTGCGCCTTCGCATAGGCATTACAAATATCGGCAGGAGAGGCAGGCGCCAATTTTATTTCTATACTTCTGCCATCCAGTTCAACTGGCGGGGATTCGCTGTCATGATAAAGAATAGGGTTCAGACGATGTGTTGCGGTATCAAGAATGTCCGACAGAACGGGGTCTTCCCATCGTTCATTTCTATCAAGGGGAACTATGTTTTCCCCGTTTTTGACAATGAAAGACTCGATATCCGGGCCAAAACGCACAGAGACCGGCGTGTTTTTATCAAGCGCGTAACGCGACACAATATCAGAGGGGGGCGCGGCGAAAAATCTTTCCACGGCTTTTATTTCATTGCGGAACAAATCAATATCTTTATCCATGCGCTATTATATAAAGTGCCGGTTAAAAATAAATTAAGAGCTGAATGCCGCGATCAACTAGGGTATTCTAATATAGTTATAAAGCTTCCTTACAAAGAATTTTTAATATTTAGATCCGGTTTTTTTGTTTCAGGTTTCATTGCCTTCAGATGGTTTTTTAATTGTCTTTCATTTTTATCGGCAGATATGGGGTCATTCAACCTATGGCGGCATATCAACATGCCGATCATGGCCCGCTTTGCCTCTGCGAGTGTAATCAGGGAGGAGTTGAGTTCAACGCCTGATGTCTGGCTGTAATGATCGAGCAGTGCCTCCCTCATGAACGGCATCTCATCAATCAGGGATGCCAGATCATCTTCCCTGTGCCCCAGGCAGGTTTCGGCAAAATCCAGTATGCCGGTGACATTGTAATGATCGTCCATCAGGACATTTGAAATATTAAAGTCGCCATGTATCACAGTTGTATTGCTTTGCGCGGCGCATAAATGTTCGACCTGCGAACAAAGGATTTTTTCGTCCCTTGTAAGGGGCAGCCTGTCAGCCCGGATGGATTCGAAAACGGGATCAGGCCCCAAGGTGGGTGCAAGCAAGGTGCGATTCACGAATTGATGAAATGTAAAAAGAGTCCCGGCAAGATTTTGTGCGGCCCGCGCCTGATCTGCGGCAGAGAATTGTTTTGCCTGTTCAATTTTTAAAGGGCGGCCAGACACTTTAGTGCTGATCATCCATCGCCTGAAGCCTTCTGCAAATAAAGGATGATCTTCCTTCACTTCACCCGTTGCGATGCAGCGGGGTAATTGAAAGGGAAGGCTGGCGGCGCCGCTCGATTCAAAAACTTCAAGAAGATGCTGCTCCTTTAAAAGTTTCTCGACGCCATCCCCTATGCCGCCCGCGGCTTTTGCGATTTTGATGACGGTGCCGTCACCCAGGTCAAAAACCCGACCCCAGACGCCTTCGCCGAGAAGGGGGTATGAAGTGAGAGACGTTATTTTCAGGAATAAATCATTCATAGCCAATGAAGCTACTTGCAAGCCGAAAATCATCTTTTTTTAATCGTACCAGTGAAAAAATGCATCAAAATTTTTATAGGGAGGCTCATGGAGATTATTTCCGATATCCAAATATTTAGCTTGCTCTTGGGTTAGCGGATACACGAGATCCTCCTTGTTCAATTTGGTTAAATGCATGTGAAAAAACTTATCAAGCTTATTGGCCAACGTGTTTATGCTTTGATTTGAAAACCGATCTATTTCAAGTAAAAAAGAAGTAAGGCCTGAAGGATCACGCGTTTCTTCCCACATTGTATAACATGGTCCTAGCCTACTGATCGCCACTGCGATTCCATTGAAAGCTTCGCCAATCTTGTAGTCTTTATTCAAGAAATCATTATTATCTTTGAAAAAAAACAAAATAGAATAACTGCTATAAGGATAATTGTCTTCAAAACCACTCAAAGCTTTTGAGGCAGTAAGTTTTTCAGCTTCGATTTTTAACTTTTCACAATAGCTATTAAAACAGTTCAGATTTTTTAGAATCCAGGGTTCTCTGTCCGTGAAAACCTCCCCAGCCAGGGAGAGATTAACAGCTTTAGAAATGTCTATTGGCAAGCCAAGCATTCCTCATACTTGTTCTCCGCCTCTTGCGCCGCGACATCTGCCAGCCTCTTCTGCTCGACGACTTCGCCATCCTTCGCGCGTTGCCAGCTTTGGGCGCTTTCGGCCCGCTGGATGGATTTTGAGCGGCAGTAGTAGAGGGATTTCACGCCTTTTTTCCACGCGTCCCAGTGGATTTTGTGCAAATCGGATTTGTGCACATTGGCCGGAAGGAAGACATTGAGGGATTGCGCCTGGCACACGAAGGGCGTGCGGTCGGCGGCGTGTTCGATCAGCCAGCGCTGGTCGATTTCGAAGGCGGTCTTGAACACGTCTTTTTCATCCTGGCTGAGGAAGTCGAGATGCTGGACCGAGCCTTCATTGGTGATGATGGAGGACCAGATGTCTTCATTATCCTGGCCCTTTTCGCCCAGGAGTTTTTTCAGGTATTCGTTTCGCACCGGGAAGGAGCCGGAGAGGGTTTTATGCGTATATGCATTGGCCGCGTTCGGTTCGATGCCGGGCGACGCGCCGCCGGTGATAATGGAGATCGACGCGGTCGGCGCGATCGCCATCTTGTTGGAAAAGCGTTCCATGATGCCGTAATCGGCGGCATCCGGACAGGCCCCGCGCTCATGCGCCAGCTTCACCGACGCGGCGTCGACGCCGCGCTTGATATGCTGGAACATGCGGCGGTTCCAGACCTTCGCCATCGCGCCTTCGATCGGGATCATTTTCGATTGCAGGAAGGAATGGAAGCCCATGACGCCGAGACCGACTGACCTTTCGCGCATGGCGGCGTATTTGGCGCGCTTCATGCTGTCGGGCGCTTTATTGATGAAGTCGGTCAGGACGTTGTCGAGGAAGCGCATGCAATCCTCGATCATCGTCGGGTGGTCCTGGAATTCCTCAAACTTCTCGAGGTTGAGGGAGGACAGGCAGCATACCGCCGTGCGGTCATTGCCGAGATGGTCGCGGCCTGTGGGCAGCGTGATCTCCGAGCACAGATTCGACATCTTGACGTTCAGGCCCGCCATTTTGTGGTGGTCGGGGATGGAATCGTTTACGTGATCGATGAAGACAATATAGGGCTCGCCGGTTTCAATCCGGGCGGTGAGGAGGCGAATCCAGAGGTCGCGCGCGCTGACACGGTCGACGACATGGCCGTCTTTCGGGGATTTCAGCGCCCATTCCTCATTGTTCTCAACACACTCCATAAAGCGGTTGGTGACCAACACGCCGTGGTGCAGGTTGAGGGCTTTACGGTTCGGGTCGCCGCCGGTGGGGCGGCGCAGTTCGATAAATTCCTCAATCTCCGGATGCCAGATCGGCAGGTAGATGGCGGCGGAACCACGGCGCAAGCTGCCCTGGCTGATGGCGAGGGTGAGGGAATCCATCACGCGGATGAATGGGATGATGCCGGAGGTCTTGCCGTTGCGGCCGACTTTTTCGCCGATGGAGCGGACATTGCCCCAATAGGAGCCGATGCCGCCGCCAAGCGAGGCGAGCCAGACGTTTTCGTTCCACAGCTCGACGATGTTTTCCAGGCTATCGCCCGATTCGTTCAAGAAACAGGAAATCGGCAGGCCGCGGCTGGTGCCGCCATTGGACAGGACGGGCGTCGCCGGCATGAACCAGAGCTTGGAGATATAGTCGTACATGCGCTGGGCATGGTCGGAATTGTCGCTGTAATACATGGCGACGCGCGCGAACAGATCCTGGAATTGTTCTTCCGGCAACAGATAACGGTCTTCCAGCGTGGCCTTGCCGAACGGGGTCAGGAAGGCATCCCGGCTGCGATCGATGCGAACGCGGTTGCCCCCTTCCATTTGCGCGACGTCAAACATTCCCGTACTCCAGTGTGAACGGTTTAAAACTAGATATTGTGGTCTGGCGGTGGATACGTGTCAGAAAAACACAATCCGTTGCGGTAACTTCAACCAGACTACCGAATGTCCTTTTTCGCCACAATATGACTGTTTTCCCATCGTGCCCGGACCGTGTCACGAAAAAAGCGTTTAAGAGCGGCAGAACAGCCCTTTACCCCGGTTCATCCACAGAGTGGGCGCTTTGTGCACAGCGGCCCAAAACGCAATCATCTTACAATTTTACCAAAAATCAGGTAGCGCAAACATGTATTTTTTCCAGTTTTGTGATCCAAAATAAGGAGGAAAGAATCATGCATAATCAAAAGCATAAAGATGATTCTCTTTCTACTTCCACTCATAGAGACAGAATTAAAGCGCCGCAGGCTATCTTAAGTCTTTTGAACCACTGAGCGCACTGAGAACACTGAGACTGCACTGCCATCAAAAGTGTGATCAGTCGTGCGGTTCAAGTCTTTTTTGCGCTGTGCTCGGCCTGGCTTTCTGCGGTAAAAAAGCTTGCTGATATATTGGCTGCCTCTTTATCATGTCATTCGATGAAACCGCTCAGCCGTCTTTTTTCCAGCCTGCCCTTGACGATTTTTTCCGAAATGTCGGCGCTCGCCCTGGCGCGTTAATCTGGGTGCGCCTTCTCGATGGCGGATGGGCCGCGTGTTGCGGAAATTGCGGCCAAAGTCGATCGACGGGCCGAACCAATATGTGCCGACCGCAGGCCTGCTGGATTTAAGGCGGGCGATCGCGGAGGCGAACAAGCGATTCTATAATCTCGACATCGATCCCGATACCGAAACGCTGGTGACCTGCGGCGCGGCGGAAGCATTGTCCGCCTGTTTCCGTTCTGCTCAATCCGATGACGAGGTGGTGCTGATGGAACTCAGCTATGACTGCTATGCCCCGCAGATCCGCGGCAGGCGGGGTGCCGCGCTTTGTGGTGGCGGAGCCGCCGCATTGGGACCTTGATATCGCAACGTTGCGTTCTGCTTTTTCCTCCAAAAACCAAGGCGCTGGTGCTGAAACACGCTGAATCCCATTGCCAAGGTGTTCGATAAAAATGAATTGATGCAGATCGCGGCCCTGTTGCAGGAGTTTGATACTTATGCGATCTGCGACGGTATATGAGCATATCGTCTATGGCGGCGCGGCGCATATCCCGCTGATGACCCTGCCCGGCATGCGCGAACGCTGCTTAAGGATCGGGTCGGCGGGCAAGACGTTTTCGATGACGGGGCTGCGCGTCGGCTATGTGTCCGGCCCCGCGGAATTACTGCTGCCCGTCGCCCGCGCCCATCAATACACGACCTTCGCCGTGCCGGGCGCGCTGCAGGCGGCGGTGGCGCATGGGCTGCTTCTGGAGGATGAGTATTTCGACAGCCTTGCCAGCGATCTAAAACTGCGACGGGATCTGTTGCGCGAAGGGCTGGAAGATATCGGGTTCGACGTTCTGCCCTGCCCCGGCACGTATTTCCTGACCGCTGATTATGCGAGGCTGGGATATAAGGATGCGGACACCGCTTTCTGTCGCCGCCTGACGGAAGAAACAAAAGTGGCGGCGATCCCGGTCAGCGCGTTTTATTCAGGGGAAACGGGCGTCCCGCCCCGCTCCTTGATCCGCTTCTGTTTCGCGAAGCAGCCGGAGGTGCTGGAACGGGCGATCCAGAATATGCAGCATACATTGCCAAGTCTGTAATGGTTTTATTATTATGTCTTTTTATACACAAACATAAAATTCAATATCGTCAGCTTTTTAAGCTAAATAACATGGAATGCCATTTCCCGCGTGACCCGGTTATGACAGCATGGTAAAAGCCTTTTATCTGTGTTTAATCCGACAGTAACGAGATTCCATCCATGAACCGCAACCGCCAGACCAAAATCGTCGCCACGCTGGGGCCTGCTTCCAGCACGCTGGAGGTCATTCGCGATCTGTTCGTGGCAGGGGTCGATGTGTTCCGCCTGAATTTCAGCCATGGCACGCATGAGGATCATAGAGCGCGCCTCGCTATCATCCGGCAGGTGGAAAAGGAATTCGGCACGCCGATCAGCGTGCTGGCGGATATGCAGGGACCGAAGCTGCGCGTGGGCAGATTCAAGGACGGGTCGATCACGCTGACCAAAGGCATGAGGATCCGGTTCGACCTGGATAAGGCCGAAGGTGATGAAACCCGCGTCAACCTGCCCCACCCGGAAATCATCGGCGCGGTTTCGACCGGCGACATGCTGCTGATGGATGACGGCAAGGTGCGTGTGCGCGTGGTGGAACAGCATGCTGACGCGCTGGTTTGCGAAGTGCTGGCGGGGACGAAGCTGTCCAACAACAAGGGTGTCAACGTGCCGGGCGTGGTGCTGCCGATCCCGGCCCTGACCGAAAAGGACCGCAAGGACCTGGAAGCCGCGCTGGAGATGGGCGTGGACTGGATCGCGCAAAGCTTCGTGCAGCGCCCGGAAGACGTGGCGGAGGCGCGCAAATATGTGGGCCGCAAGGCGGGCCTTTTGATCAAGATCGAAAAGCCGTCGGCGCTGGAGCATATGAAGGAGTTGATCGACCTGGCCGACGCCGTGATGCTCGCGCGCGGCGACCTTGGCGTTGAAATTCCAGCCGAACAGGTGCCGAGCGTGCAGAAGCGCATTGTCCGCATGGTGCGCCAGGCGGGCAAGCCGATCATCGTCGCGACGCAAATGCTGGAATCGATGATCGATTCCCCTGCCCCGACCCGCGCAGAAGCGTCGGATGTGGCAACCGCCGTTTATGATGGGACGGATGCGGTGATGCTATCCGCTGAAACGGCATCGGGCAAATACCCGATGGAGGCTGTGTCGATCATGGACCGCATCTGCCAGTTTACCGAACATGACGAAACCTATCGCCATATCATCGACAACGACCCAATGCTGGCGGAAAATGACGCATCCGACGCCATCACCGTCGCCGCCCATCAGGTGGCGAACAGCACCAAGGCCGCCTGTATTGTGAATTTCACGAGTTCCGGTTCCACCACGCTCCGTACGGCGCGGCAGCGGCCATCCATGCCGATTTTATGCCTGTCACATAATATGGAGACGGCGCGGCGACTGGCCTTGTCCTATGGTGTCCGGCCCATCTATGTCGAAAACATGACGTCCTTCGGCGAAGGTGTTGAAAAAGCTGGCCGCCTGGCGGTCGAGCACAAGCTGGCGGTCAGCGGCCAGCGTCTCGTGATCACAGCGGGTGTACCTTTTGGGACGCCAGGATCGACCAATTCCCTGCGCATTACCTGGGTCGAATAAACAAAAAAATATTTTGGCGGCAACGCTGTCCCAGTTTTATAATAGAATCATGGGCCTGTGTGGATGCGCGTGTGCCTGACGATTATTAAACCGAAATTGATTTTTGAGGAATCCTGATGGCCCAACCCCCTTCAGACGGCCCTTCCGGCGAAAAAGGCGGCAAGGACGATCCCAAAAGCAAGCATCATGAGCGCCCTACCGGGAAAAAATCGGATGATGCGAAAGAAGAGGATCCAAAACAATCCGGCGAAAAAAAGAGTGGTATTGTCGCCCGAGCAGCCAGCTGGCTGGGGGGACAGTCGACCGACCTGAAAGAAACCAACGGCATGTTGACCCTTCGCGATCACCGCAAAGAGGTAGAGAAGAAAAAACAGCTGGCGAAAACAGATCAGAAAAAGCGCGACGCAATCAAAAAGCAGCAGGCGCAACGCGCAGAGAAGCGCCGCAAGGAGCAGGAAAAAAAGATGGCGACCGTCAAGCGGGACAGGCTGCGCCGCGACCGGGAGATGCTGGAACGGGCGCAACGCGCGGAAGGAAAGATACGCGGCCAGAAACTGTTCGAACAAATGAAGCGCATGGATAAAAGCCGCCAGGAGGCGCTAGCGCAGCAACAGAAACGGAAAATCGATAGTGACAGGCGTGAGCAGCAACGGCTGGACCGCCTGAAAAAAATGGAAGGCGACAAACATTTGCGTGATGTTCTGAACCTTAAAAAATTTCAGGAGGATTACCGCAGGCGCGCGGCACAACAGGCGGATGAAGGCAGAAAAAAAGCCAATATCCTTCAGAAAGCGCGCCAGATGCAGGAAGCGCTGCGCCTGAAACAAAAAAGAGAGCAAGAGCAAAGGGTCGTCAAGCAACGTAAGATCCAGCAGCAACGGCTGATCAAGCAACGCAAACTGAAGCAGCAGCAGGATTTCAAACGCAGGCAGCAGGACCGCAAAGACGCCGAGCGCAAGCGCCAGGAAGAAATGCAAGAAGAGCGAAAAAAACAAGAGCAAAAGCGTCAGGAAGAAAAACGTCAAGAAGAAAAACGCAGGCAAGATCAGCTGCAACAGGAAAGGAAACGCCAGGAACAATCCAAAGACTGATATTTGGCGCTATATGCTTACTATTAAAGCGTTATCTAGCCGATGCCAGCACCGTGGTTCCCGGCGCGGTGTGCAGCCACCAGGCGAAACGGTTGATTGTGAATATCGGACGGTAATGGCCGATGCTGTCGGCGGAGCGCACATCCTTGATCTGGTTGTCCAGAACCAGGGGTCCCTGGTCGCTGTAGACGATCAGGATGGCGTGCGGCATGTTCTTGCGTTCGTCATGGACGATGGCGATGCGCAGGCGTTCTTCGGGCACGCCTAACGCACGCAGCGATACGTATTTGGCAATCGCAAAATCTTCGCAATCGCCGCCGCGGCGGAAAAATTCAATCGGGGTTTCCCAATAGTCGCTGACGCGCCAGTTGACATCGTCATTCACGTATTCCTGCTGGTTGATCACGCTGTTGACGCCTTGCGCCATCTGGGTGATCGACTGGCCGGCGAAAGGGCGGATCTGGTTGGTCCAGCTGGTCATGATGCGCTGGTTACCCGGCTCATGCATCGCTTTTTCAAAGCGGTTGAACATATTGCTCCATTTTACAAACGCGCCGAGATTGGTAGAGCGGCGTTCGCCGGAGCCGAATAATGTGGGATAGCTTTGCATCGGGGCAAAGGCGGCATTAGCCGAATTGACCAGGCTCATTTCCGCAGGGACGTCGCGGATGGATCCGGCGCGGGCAGTCTTGGCGCCGAAGGCCGAAAAGGCCAGGAAAATGGTCATGGAAGCCGCGAGGCAGCGCAGAGTCCATTGCTGAGCCAATGCTCTATATAAGGCCTGGCGCGATACCATGCGCTCACGGATCAGCACACGGCCCAGATGGTCGCCGCTGACGCGTTGGCGGGCTAAGGCGTATTTCAGTTCGCCGGAGGTCAGGAGGCCCGTCATCACCATCAATTCGCCCAGGCGGTTGCGCTGGAGCATGCTTTTCAGGCGGGTAAAAATGCCTTTCTGGTGATTTTTTGTCATGGCCGATCCTGCATTTTGTCTGCCTTTACTCCTGTCCTATAAAAGACGGGGTCTGGCACTCTTCACCTCTATTAAAGCCGAGAAACGTTGACGAAACCCTAACAAGGGCGCAAAAAAGCAGAGGATTGTTAAAAAGCCCTTTCAAGGCGCGGGATCATGGATCAAAAAATACTAGATATTACTAAAAGTTTCAAAGACTTAAATGTTGTCGTGGCGGGGGATGCCATGCTGGACCGGTTTGTCTATGGCCGGGCTGGCCGGCTTTCGCCCGAAGCTCCGGTTCCTGTCCTGAATATAGACAGGCAGGCGGATATGCCGGGGGGTGCGGGCAATGCCGTGACCACGTTGCAGGGGTTGGGCGCTGAAACTGTACTCCTTTCCGTGATCGGGGAGGATAGTGAGGGAAAAGCATTCAAAATTCTGCTGGGCGATGCTGCCTCCGGGCTGGTCGAGGCTGCGGATCGTCCAACCACGGTCAAAACCCGGTTCGTTGCCAGCGGGCAGCATATGCTGCGCGTCGACCATGAGGATGTAAGCGCGATTGCGGCATCACTGGAAGACGCCTTGCTGAAGCAGGCGCAAGGAATGATCGCAAAGGCGGATGTTCTGATCCTGTCTGATTACCGTAAAGGTGTGCTGACCCCACGCGTGGCGAAAGAACTGATCACACTCGCGAAGAAAAAAAACATTCCGGTTCTGGCCGATCCCAAGGGGGAAGATTATTCGCTGTATCGCGGCGCCGATGTTGTGACACCGAATTTAAAAGAACTGCAGGAAGCAACGGACATGGAAGTATGTTCGGAGGACAACCTGGTCCGCGCAGCGCGCAGTCTGATCGATATGTATGGATTCGGCGCGGTGATCGTAACGCGGTCGGAAAACGGCGTGACGGTTGTCCATGGCAAGAATGCGCCGGTGCATATGAAAGCCGAAGCGCGGTTCGTCAGTGATGTGTCCGGCGTGGGCGATACGCTGATTGCAACCGCCGCCCTGTCTCTGGCTGCGGGTGCAACCCCGGTCCAGGCCGCCGCCATCGGCAATACCGCCGCCGCGATTGCCGTGGAAAAACAGGGGACCGCGCGCATCTCTCTGCAGGAATTGCAGGCACGCATGACGAATGGCGCGGGCGGCACGGTGCCGGATAAAAATACGGCGCTCGATATCGTGCGCGGATGGCAGGCATCTGGACTGAAAGTGGGCTTCACCAATGGATGTTTCGATATCTTGCATCCGGGCCATGTCGGATATCTGGCAGCGGCGAAAGCGAAATGCGACCGGCTGATTATAGGTTTGAACGCGGATGAGTCCGTGCGTCGTTTAAAAGGTTCGGCGCGACCCGTTAATGACGAACAGGCGCGGGCGGCGGTTTTATCCGCGTTGCGGTCGGTCGATCTGGTTGTTTTATTTGGGCAGGACAAGGCGGAGGAGGACAAGCCGGTGCGGCTGGTGGAAACATTAAAACCGGATATCCTGTTCAAGGGCGGCGATTATACAGAAGACCAGATGCCGGAAGCCAAAGCCGCGCGCGCCTATGGCGGCGATGTCGCGATCATGCCACTGCATGAAGGGCACAGCACCACCGCAACGATCGGGCGGATGGCGGGCGGGAAATCCTAAACCGCCGTGACGGATTTCAAGGAGTCTTCGGCCTTTTGCCATTGCGCGACATGATCGGGCATGGACGGGCTGGGCCGGTCGGTGCCAAGAATTTTTAGGAGTTCGGGGGTCGGCACAGTCACCCTGCTCCGCCTGTCCCAGAAGCTGCCTTTTAAAACGGCAATCGCCGCTACTGCGCCTGCCTTAGGACCTGAGCACAGGATAAAACGCTGTTCCAGGTAAACCCATTTATCGTCCCAGCAGATCACCTGCGTTTCGAGGTGATAAGGCTGGAATGGCGCCAGCGGCTGGCGGTAACGGATGCTGGCGGCGGATAGTACGGGCAGGCAGCCGCGCCGCATCATGACTTTCAAAAGCCCTGTCCGCATCACAAGATCAAGACGCCCCAGATCCATGATCGTCAGGTATCGTCCGTTATTCATATGGGCATTGAGATCAAGGTCGTTTGGCCAAACCCTTAATCGCAACACAGATGTGGTGAGGATATCGGCGATCTTAGGTTTGAAAAAAGATGTGAGAAATATAATGAGCAGGCGCAGATATAAATTCATTTAGATCCCCACGTTGTCAATCAGCCGTGCCTTACCCAAGCGCACGGCAGTGATAATGCGCAAACTGTCCGACTGACCTTTACGCGGTATGGCCAGCGAATCCGCGTCGCGCACTTCAAGATAATCGATGGAATCGAAGCCGGCTTGCTGAAGTTTCGTATACCCCTCTTCCAAAGCTTTTTTCCATGGCGTTCCTGCGGTTATAGAGTCCGCCACCGCGAACAGGATTTTGTTAAGGCCGGCGGCAATACGCAGTTCATCCGCGCTCAGATATGCGTTGCGGGAAGATAAGGCGAGGCCGTTTTCATCGCGCACGGTCGGCACGCCGATGATTTGCACAGGAATGTCCAAGTCCTTCGCCATACGTTTGATCACCTGCAATTGCTGGTAATCCTTTTCCCCGAACAATGCGATATCGGGAAGACATTGCAGCAACAACTTGCTGACAATGGTTGCAACGCCGTCGAAATGACCGGGCCGCACATCGCCGCACAGGCCTTCGGACACGCCCGCCACATGCACGATGGTCGATGCGCCTTGTGGATACATTTCGGCGACGGATGGATGATAGACGGCATGTGCGCCCGCATCGGTGAGGCGTTTCAGGTCGGCATCCCAGGTGCGCGGGTAAGCAGAAAAATCTTCATTGGGGCCAAACTGGGTCGGGTTGACGAAGATGCTGACGATGACATGCGCGTTTCTGATGAGCGCCTGCCGCACCAGTTCGATATGCCCGTCATGCAGCGCGCCCATAGTGGGGACGAGCGCGATCAGTGTGCCTTTGTCACGTTCGGCTTTGACATGGGCACGCAGAGCGGCAACGGTTTCCAATATAACTGGTTTCATCATCTTTGCGGATCGATCCGTCCTTCTGTCGAAGTGTTGCAGCGAAACCATCCGGCGATACTGGCGCGGGGACGCTTGGGAGGGCGCACTTCATGCGGGATGTCTTCGCTTAAAAACATGGCGAGCGTGCCACCGGCAGGCAGGATGCGGGCGATGTCCCTGTCCTGATCGTCCTTATCATACAGGATGAGATGTCCTTCATCGGCATAGGTCCAGTCCTCTGTCAAGTAGGTGACGCAGGAGACGATGCGGTTGCGGCTGCCACGCAGCGCATCGATATGCTTCTCATAAAACCCGCCTGCTTCATACCGCGCGTAATGGCATTCGTAATCGAACAGGCCGAGGAAGAGTGTGCGGTTCAGCGTGATGCGCAGATCCTCCATCACTTTCAGATAGGATTTCTGTGCCTCCGTTTCACCCGTCAACCAGTGCGTATGGTCGGTTCGGGCGGATTTCTGTTTATTCTTGCCTATACCGGCGGGTTCAAGCTGCAAACGATCCATATCGTCCGCCAGGGCGCGGATCAGCGGCGGGCTTAAAAACCCCGGCGCGACGGCCCAGCCCTGGCTGGCGAGATCGTCGGCAAGGCGGGCCGGATCATGACTGTGGAAATCATCTAATTTCATATTGACTGTCATATTAGCATTATTTAATATAAGCATTCTGAGTAAAGAAAAAACTGCGTTTTCCCCTTTGAAACGGGCGTCCCCCTCCGGATGCCCGTTCATTTTTTGTCGCGGTCCTCGCGCAGCATATAGCGCAGATTGTCGGCGATCTTATCCTTGTCCATCGACCGGATCAAATCCCGCGCCTTATCGCCGTCCGAGGCGGGCTTCAATTCCGGCACTTTCAGCATGGCGGCCAGGCGGCCCAGATTATCCTCCCCGATCTGCGCGCGGGCCTTGCGCATATTCGCCAGAGCTTCGGCCTTCAGCGCATCGCGGTCGAGAACGACCGGTTTTTGCGGTTTTTTCTTTTTAAACCAGAACATTTTTTGTTTGACATATTGTATATATGTTGATACTTTTACGTCTATCTTAATTAGGAGATTAACATGTTTACGCTCATAAGAGGATCCGACAGAGACTATAAAATTTGTTCTATCAGCCCGCGCGGGAAACTTGTAGAGGTTGTATATTGTGACAACCAATTAGGCCCTGCCATGAATGCCCAAAGCCGTATCCATCTGGCTACTCTTAAAGATACAATACAGCCTCATAAAAAAAGTGGTTTAAAAGATTTATTCGATAAAGCTGAGAGCCAACAAGAACAATATGACCTCATGCAAAAAAGCCTTGATGCTTTCTTATTAACTTTTGAAGAAAAATTGAACAATCCGTCATCCGATAGTGTTATAGGCGTACCATCCTATTTTTATGAGGATCAAAAAGTTTCCGCCTGTTATTTAGCTGGTCTTTCAAAAATACCTCAGAAGGTTGCCTTAGACGGCAAAATGGGGCCTGAAGCTGTCAAGGAAGAATTCAAGGAATTCCAGATTTATCATCCTTCGGGTGGTCCGTTAGCCACACTTCAATGCCATGAGGAATATGCCGACAAAATTGAACAGCCGTTATCGATACTACTAGCCCATTTATCAAAGCCTGATATTGATTTTCAGAAACTTTTTGGACTTGGGGATCCTAACTCCGGACCTTCTTGATGCATCAGCAAACTTTATATCTTATAAATGCGGCGCTTAAAGTGCGCAAAAATTCCCATTGCCCCCATTTCCGGGTTCAAGGTCGGCGCGGCGATCCTGTCCGAAAGCGGCAAAATCTATGCAGGCACCAATGCGGAAGACCCGGCCTTCAACCACACCATCCACGCCGAACAGGGCGCGATTGCACAGATGGTGGCAGCGGAAGGCCATGCAAAGATCCGGCATCTGGCCGTAGCGGGCGGGGACAAAGGCGGGCCGCTCTGCGCGCCCTGCGGCCATTGTCGCCAATTGCTGGTGGAATTCGCGGATGATGATATGGCGGTGAGCATAGTGGATGAAAGCGGCGCGGTCAGGCTGGAAACGACGCTAGGCGCGTTGCTACCGCATGCATTCCGGTTGTCGAGTTTTTAAGTAAAATTTTTAACGCGAAGACCCGGAGACCCGAAGGAAAAAATCTTCTTCGGGTCTCCGGGTCTTCGCATTCTTTTGGCTACGGCGCTTAATTTCGCAAAGGCTTACCAGTTTTCAACATATGATCGATACGGTCGGATGTACCTTTATTATGCACCAGTTCCATGAATTGGGTGCGTTCGAGATCGAGGAGATCCTGTTCGGAGAGAGCACGAGTCCAGTCGCCTTTGTCGCCGCCGGTCAGGACTTCGCCGCCCACGGCTGCCGAGACAGTGACGTCATAGGGCGTGGCTTTGCCGATTTTGCGCAGGTCGGACACGGCCATTTGCAAGGCATAGGCGCCGGTGGAACCGGGCAGGCGGATGTCCTTGATTTCCTGTGGTGGTTTATAATCCTTTGCCAGCTCCAGCGCTTTTTTCTTTGCATCGAACAGCAGCCGGTCGCGGTTCATGGTGATGCCGTCGGTCTTGCGGAGATAGCCGATTTCTTTCGCCTCGGCTGCGGATTTCGCGACCTTGGCCGTGGCAATTGCCTCGAACGCCTGGCGCACTGCGCCCATTGGCGTGTTGGGCGGAGAGAACCACAGACGTTTTTGGTTGGTAACGGGGGCGATATCTTTTTTGTATTTATCGCGTTCGCGCTCCATAAAGCGCAGCAGCATTTCCTTGCACCCGCCCCAGCCGGGGATCAGGCCGACGCCGACTTCGACCAGGCCGCAATAGGTTTCGGCATGCGCCTGGACGTGGTCGGCATGCAGCAGGATTTCGCAGCCGCCGCCAAGCGCCATGCCGGACGGCGCCGCGACCATCGGGAACGGCGCGAATTTCAGCGCGGTATACGCCTTCTGCCCGCCCAAAATCAGCGCGTCGATTTCCGGCCACAGGCCCGCGCCCATGGCGAACAGGGCGAGGCCGAGATTGGCGCCCGCGGAGAAATGCGTGCCTTCGTTATAGACGACCAGCGCCTTGTAATCGCCCTTCCCATCGCCAATCAGGCGGATCGCCTGGTCATAAACCGCGAAAACCTGTTCATCGAGCGCGTTCATCTTGCCCGTGAATTCGACGCAGAGGACGCCGTCGCCAATATCCCACAGCGCGGCGCTGATGGTTTCATAGACCGGTTTGGTTTTGAGGCGCAGGTCGGAGAGCAGCAAAACACCATCCGCGCGGACGATATCGTGATACTGCCCATCCGTGCCGAAATACTGGCGCTTGCCGTTTTCGACGCGGTAGAATTTGCCTTCACCGAGTTTGGTCAGCAAATCCGGCACGGCGTGGCCGTCTTTTTTCAATTGCTGCGCGAACCAGGATGGCCCCAGCGCGTCGATCATTTCGAACGGGCCGTTTTTGAAATTGTAACCAAGGCGCATCGCCTCATCGACATCCGCAATCGTGTCGGCGATTTCCGGCACGAGGGATGCGGCATAGGCCAAAGTCTGGAACAGGACCGCGCGCGCATACTTGCCGCCCGCGTCATTGGTTTCGACGACCGCGCGCAGGCCTTCCTTGCCTGCCGCCACAGACGCCAGTTTCGGCTTGTCCGCCTTGCGGTAGCTTTTGTTTTCATCAAACCCGTCAGCCGCCAGATTGACGGCCTGCTTTGTTTTATCCTTTGAATTGGGATCGAGGCGATAGAAACCGCCTTTCCCTTTGCGGCCGGTATACCCCGCCTTGATCATCTGGTGGATGAAGGGGTAATCCTGATAAATGCGCCTGTAGCCATCGCCTTCCGGCAAAGTCGAGAGCAGTGAATGCGCGAGATGCGGCATCAAATCGATGCCGACCAGGTCGATCAGGCCGAACACGCCTGTCTTCGGAATGCCGACCGGTTTCGACATCACCGCGTCCGCGACCTCCACCGGCACATTGCCCTTGATCGCTTCGTTGACTGAGGCCTGCAGCCAGAAGGTGCCGATGCGGTTGGCGATGAAACCGGGCGTATCGTGGCAATGGACGATGCCCTTGCCCAGCTGCACATCGCAGAACTGGGTAATAGTTTGAATGGCATCAGGGCGCGTTTTTGGCCCGGTGACCACTTCCAGCAGACGCATATAACGTGGCGGGTTGAAGAAGTGTGTGATGATAAAATCGCGCGCCAGATCATCGCCGAACGGTTCCACCAGATTGTGCAGCGGAATGGTGGAGGTGTTGGAGGAGACGATGGAGCCAGGCTTTCTGTGGCGCTGGATTTTTTTATAGGTCGCGTGCTTGATCCCTAAATCCTCCAGCACCACCTCCACGATCCAGTCGCAATCGCGGAGCAGTTCCAGATCGTCATCCATATTGCCAGGCGTGATCAGCTTCGCGTTCTTCGCGCTCATGAATGGCGCGGGGTCGGCTTTCAGCATTTTCTGGATGGCGTTTTTCGCCAGCATGGACCGGTCCGCCGCATTTTGGTTCCCTGTCGCGCCTCCTGCGCTCCCCGCCTCTTGCTTCGGCACGATATCCAGCAGCACGACCGGAATGCCCGCATTCGCAACCTGGGCCGCAATGCCGGAGCCCATGACACCCGAACCGATAACGGCGACTTTATTGATGGTCATCATTATTTCCCCCGCTGCGCCAAATTCAGGTCATATTGCGTATCAGACTGGTAAAGCCATAAAGATTCGACCGGCATGGCCGTGATATTATTTCCGAACGGTATAATATCACGGCCCGTATAAAGAATGATACCCCGCGCAAATTTTTCACCTCAATGATAAAATCAATTTCCCGGTTATTATGGTCGCGATAATGTGAAAGTTCGTATCCTGCGAAGCGGGAACATTGCTTCGTAAGTTCTGTAAAAACAAAATTCTCCAGAATGTATCCATGGGCGGGCGTTTTGACAGGATCGAAATCCTCCAGATCCATTCTAAGCAGGCGGCAGAGGAGAGGCGTATCGTTGAAATAGATTTTGGGCGCTTTGGTCAGCCTTTTGACCACGCTGGCATTCCATGGATTTAACAGGGTGATTAAGAATACCTCTCTGAGCAATGCTTCGTAGCGCCGGAATGTGCCCCGGTTCATGCCTATGTCATTCGACAGGTTTGTCTCGTTTAGAATCTGGCCGGCACGGGCGGCAAGGATTCTGAGAAGACGGCGCATATCGTCCTGCTTTTCGATTTCACCGATCGATCGTATGTCTCTTTGGATCAGGGTTTCGATATAATCTTCATACCAACTGCGGGAATACGGCGCCTGGAGTCTTTTCATGCCGTTATTGCCTGTCCAGCCCGACACTTCAGGGAAGGTCGCGCCCTGCATCCATTCCGTCAAAGGAAAATCCGGATAAGGATTTTGCGCTGCGGGCGGCGCGGAAAGAAAAATGTCCCTTATGAAACATTCCGGATGTTTTCCTTCTTCACCAGCCGAAAGCGGATAAAGGGTCAGGATATTTACACGTCCAACGAGCGCACTGGACAGTTCCGGCAAGGCCAAGATGTTGGTCGATCCCGTCAGCAGAAACCTACCGGCGCTTTGTTCAGCCCTACCCGAACGCTTCCGCGTTTCGTCTATGGCGCGCTTGATCGGCAGATAGAGATCCGGGACATAAGAGATTTCATCCAGTATGACCGGCCCGCGCAGATTGTTTATAAATCCTTCAGGATCCCGCCTTGCTGCCAGGCGGCTGTTCATATCATCAAATGTTATATAATCGGCTTTCCAATCTAAAGATTGAGCCAGCGTCGATTTGCCTGCCTGTCTGGGACCATTAAGATAGACAGCGGGCCTGTGCTGTAGCGCAGACGTCAACAAAGACTTTAAAGCACGCTCTATAACCATGCTTTATATGATATACGAAATTTGTATGATTAACTATACAAATTTCGTTCTATTGTATTTTTTAATTTAAATACAGCTGCTTAAACAGCCTCCAGCACCGTCGCCACACCTTGGCCGCCGCCAATGCACATAGTGGCAAGGCCGAAGCGTTTGCCCTCGCGTTTCATCAGGCTGGCGAGTTTGCCGGTGATGCGCGCCCCGGATGCGCCGAGCGGGTGGCCGAGGGCGATGGCGCCGCCGTCGATATTGACCTTTGCCTGGTCGATGCCGAGTTCTTTTAAGACCGAAAGTGACTGCGCCGCGAAGGCTTCATTCAGTTCGAACAGATCGATGTCGTTGATGGTAAGGCCGGCGCGGTACAGCGCTTTCTGCGTCGCAGGCACCGGGCCGATGCCCATGATTTCCGCGCCGCAGCCCGCGACAGCGATAGAGCGGATGCGGGCAAGGATGGGCAGATGCTGCGCCCGTGCGTAATCTTCGGAGGCGACGATGACGCCTGCCGCGCCATCTGTTAAAGGCGAAGCCGTACCTGCCGTGACTGTGCCGTTTTCATCGAAGGCGGTTTTCAGACCTGCGAGGGCATCGAGCGTGGTTTCAGGGCGGATCGTGCCGTCGTCCTTCACACCCGCAATCGCGACAATTTCATCGCGGAATTTGCCCGATTTGGCGGCGGCGGCAGCTTTTTGCTGCGATTGATAAGCGAATTGTTCCTGTTCCTGGCGGGAGATCGTGTACATGCGGGCCAGGTTTTCGGCCGTCTCCCCCATGCCCATATAGGCTTGCGGGTAAATCTGGCCCAAAGCCGGGTTCGGCATGGGGTTGAAACCGCCCATG
>JBGAQU010000028.1:0-26860 GCA_044220535.1 Alphaproteobacteria bacterium
GCGCACCTCGGTGAAGAAGTGCGCTGTCCGGTGCGCGTCTGGGACATTCGATCCCCACGATGATGATGTCGGCATTGTACCAGTCGGCACTTTCCATATCGTCCGGTTACCCGCCCCATGTCTGCGGGCTGGACAGGGTGGAGTCACGTACCAGTACGTAAAAACTCATGCAGACGCCGCCAAAGAAGGGACATATAGCGCGATCGACTGCATAGGAAATCATCGACATGGCCGGAATAGGGGAGAAGCCGATAATCGGGTCAGGGCCGTAAGTCTGATCCGTGGATATTGGCCGCCGCGACAATTTCATTGGCTTCATCCCATCCAGCGCGCACGAAACCGCCGCGGCCGCGCACTTGCTGGTAAGACTTCCGCAGCACAGGATCCGCTTGAATAGCGGCCCAGGCCTTGACAGGATCTCCGCCGGTCTGCTCCTTCGTTCTGCGCCACAGGTCGAGAAGGCGTTTACGGATCATCGGATATTTAAGACGGTTGGCTGAATAGATATACCAGCTGTAACTGGCGCCGCGTGAACAGCCGCGCGGTTCATGGTTAGGCAGGTCGGGGCGCGTACGCGGATAATCCGTCTGCTGCGTTTCCCATGTAATCAAGCCATTCTTGACATAGATTTTCCAGGAGCAGGAACCCGTACAATTCACGCCATGCGTGGAACGCACCACTTTGTCGTGCGCCCAGCGATCGCGGTATGATTTTTCCCATGCCCGGTTTTCGTCAGTCGTTATGCCGTGGCCGTTCGAAAACGGCTCGCGCTTCTGCGAAAAAAAACTAATCCGGTCAATAAAATAACTCATATTCTATGGCTCCTTATGCTGTACCATTCATGCCTTTTTTGCCAACATCCGCCCTTGATCTGAATCAAGAGCATGAATTTTTAGCACTTTATCTCTGCCTTCCTACGGGTATAGAAAAACCAGGTCATAAACAGGCATAGCGCGTAAAAGCAGACAAATACCCATAGTGCTGCCTCTGACTGCCGGGTCGCGGCAATGGATGAGCCGTAACTTTTCATTAAAAGAAGGCGCCAAAAGCGCCTATGGCGGAGCTGAAACCAATGACGGCCGCCGATTCGCGTTCGGCCGCTTTACGCACATCCTCTTCGGGTTGGCCCGCCAGGGCTTTTTTGCGATCTTGCCAGAAAATGGCCGGAATCATCTGGAAGGTTGAGGCATTGCCAACGCCCGTTGCTGCAAAAAGCAAGAGGAACATGGCGAAGAAACCATAAAACGCGCCGGGCTGATCTTTGATGCCAAGGAAATAAAGAACGCCTATCGTTCCCAAGATCATGACGGTGAAGGCCAGAGCGATTACGCGCCCACCGAATTTATCGGATATCCATCCGCTGCCGGCACGGGACAAGGCACCGACAAGCGGCCCGATAAAAGGGAGTTGCAGCGAATTGACCGCTGGGAACTGCGATAACGCGAGCAACGGGAAGGCTGCCGAGAAACCAATGAATGATCCGAACGTCCCGATATAAAGCACACATGATCCAGTTAACTTGCGCTCATGAAGATAGCCATCTGCGATGCAATGGACGCGCGGACGTCAGCAATGTCGTTCATATAGAACCATGACAATACAGCCGATATTTTCGTAATAAACCGGCTTATACATGAAGGCAGCGTTCTGTACGGTGAGTTGGGTTTCACCGCATCCTGAGAACCACCTGCCAATCCACCGGAAGATGTTGAAGACAATCACGATCGGCACCAGGAATTGCACCGCACTGACACCAAGGTTGCCAAGCCCTGCATTCAAGGCCAACGCGTTCCCTTTTTCTTTTTTTGGGAAGAAGAAAGCGATATTAGCCATGATCGAGGCAAAGTTACCGCCACCAAATCCGCATAGAAGCGCCAGAAGTAGGAAAACGGCATAGGGTGTTTGCGGATCCTGCACAGCAAGACCAATACCGATGGGCTGGATCAACAGTGCCGCCGTGCTGATCGCCGTCCAGCGGCGACCACCGAAAATCGGTACCATGAATGAATAAAAAATACGCAGCGTTGCTCCCGACAAGCCGGGCAGAGCGTCATTGAAAAGCTGTTCGGTTGTGAAATCAAACCCGATTTTCGGAAGATTAACGACCACCACGCTCCATACCATCCAGAGCGCAAAGGCAAGAAATAGCGCCGGTACTGAGAGCCACAAATTCCTGCGGGCGATTTTGTCACCTTCTTTCTTCCAGAAAGCCTCATCTTCCGGCTTCCAGACTTTTAAAACAGGCCCTTGCCGTTCAAGCTCGGTAAAGTAGGCCGGCTTGACAATTTCGGGGAACTTTTCCGCTCCATGAGGCGGATGGACACATGCATCCATAAGAACGCGATAGCGACCAGAGCGAACATCAGCATAAAACAGCTTGTCCATACATTCAGATAATCGTTCATCAGACCGAAACAGAGCGGCAGGAAAAAGCCACCCAATCCACCGATCAAGCCAACGATGCCTGCAACAGAACCTACGTCGTTCGGGTAATAAACAGGGATATGTTTGTAGATAGCGGCTTTACCCAAGGACATGAAGAGATCCAAGAATAAAAATAACTACTGTGAACGGAACAAGACCCCACCCCATAGTGAACGAAATATCGCCTTCGATACCGTGAACCACATAGTCCGTTTCAGGATAGGAAAGGACGAAGCAGCAAATCGCGCAAATAATAAATGTCCAGTACATAACGGCCCTGCACCGTATTTATCGGACAGATATCCTCCGACCGCGCGAAAGGCAGAACCCGCGACGGAAAACAATGCGGCCAGCACGCCAGCCATCTTGATATCCAGGTCATAGACACCAACATAATAGCGAGGCAGCCACAACGCCAATGCAACAAATCCGCCAAAGACAAAAAAGTAATAGAGAGAGAAGCGCCAGACCTGCAGCTTCCCTAACGGTTTCAACGATTCCATCATGGATTTGGGCGCGGTGCGCGCGGCTTTCTGCGCCTGGATTTGTGGTTCATCTTTAGAGAACCAGAACAGGACAGCCATAACCACAAGAGCAATAGCCCAGACCTGCGCAACCATATGCCAGCCATAAGCAACCATGACGAAAGGCGCGATAAATTTTGTGACGGCGGCGCCGATATTACCCATACCGTAAATGCCGAGTGCCGTTCCCTGACGCTCTTTCTCATACCACTTCGATAGATAGGCAATCCCGACGACAAAGCTCCCCCCGGCAAGCCCCACACCCAGGGCCGTAAGGAGCATCATTTCGTATGAGTCGGCATAGGTCAGACACCATGTAAAAAAAGCCGAGGAAAGCATCACGGCCATAAAAATAGGTCGGCCTCCATATTGATCAGCCCCATATCCTAAAATAATCTGACAAGAGATCCTGTCAGGATGGGCGTTCCGATCAGCAGACTGAACTGGGTATCGCTCAGCCCCATATCCTGTTTGATCTGAACCCCGATAATCGCGAAGATCGTCCAGACGGCAAAGCAGGTTGTAAAGGCCAGCGTGGTGAGTGAAAGCAAGTTTTTGGTTTGTTGTCGATACCATGGTTCAATTCCATCAAGACATTCAGATAATTAGGCTTTTGGGTGAAAATTGCTTTCTTTTACACCCTCCTTCCTTTACTATTACATGCGTGAAAAAACGCTTACTTGATTCAGATCAAGCTCGTACCGATAAGATGAAATACCAAAGAATGCCGGAATGTTATGATTGCCTTACCAAGGATTTCACAGACGCTAGAAAGCCACAGCTGTTCTGACAGTCTGGACGAAGAAAGCCTGCAACAAATTCTGCCCACCTCTTAATTCAAGAACATGAGTCTTCAAAACTACTCGTCCAACAAGGTGATATTCCGGAAGGCATATATCTGGTTATTGAAGGTTCGGTAAAAACCCTGCGCCTGAATGAAGACGGGGGCGAAGCAACCATCCGGATGCTCGAGCCGGGGGATACCTGCATGGAAGCGGTCTTGTTTATGGGTGGCCCGTCACCCATATCCGTACAGACTCTTACAAAATGTAAACTTCTTATGATCCCGGAGAAAATCGTCAGAAACCACGTTCTTGCTGATGCACAATTTGCCGTGAATATTCTTCGTATCGTCACGCGGCACTATAAAAATGCAATGCACCAAATTGATGCCATGCAAATTAAATCTCCCATACAGCGAGTGGGGGCATTATTTCCTGACAAAGCACCTCGAAGCCGGCCACGACCATCTGGAATTCACTCTGCCCTTTAAAAAGCAGATTATTGCGAACTATCTGGGCATGACCCCAGAAACATTCTCCCGAACCCTGAAACAAATGAAAACAATCGGTGTTAGCGTCGATGATGATGTAATTCGTATGAAAGACGCTTTCGCCTTATGTCACTTTTGTGACTCTGATACTGCATCATTATGTCCTAAATATAGTGACGATTGCAGTGAATGCCCTCTGCACTAGGGTAAAAGGGGATAAGCCTCAACAACCTCGCCTGATTTAATGCCTTCCCGTTCCTCAGAAACATGAATCCAGCAATTCATGTTTAAAAATGGACTCACCTTGAAAGATTCCTGTCCCTCTAAAATATCAACGGTCACGGAGCCATCTTCCCAATATTCGAGCCGACCCTTTAGTATCATGTGCAAGCCGGCTTTCTTGGAAAAACCATTCATAGCACGCGCATAAACGGGAAGCTCCGGTCTTTGCCTGTTCAGAACACGTAAAGCCTCCCTGACAAGAAACCGCAGGCCTACTGCCGTTGCCACCGGATTCCCAGGCAAGCCAAAATAAAGCGCCCCTGACGGTAGCATTGCCATTAGGTTGGGCTTGCCGGGCTTCAACCCGATCTTGTGATAGAGGATCTGTGAACCTGATCTCTCCAGTCCCTCCTTAACAAAATCAAAGCTTCCTGCAGAAACAGCACCGGAAGACACTATGATATCATAACGCTCCTCATCAGCCCCAATGAGAACCTTTGCAAAATGCTCCAAGTCGTCACGGATAGTATCTTGAACGGTTATTTCCGCACCACATTCCGTTAGAAAGGATGCCGCATAAAACTTGTTTGAATTGTAAATCTGCCCATTCGAAAGCGGAGTGCTTAAATCATCAATAATCTCCGTCCCTGTCGGGATGAAAAGAATCCTGGGCTTCTTGAATACCGTGACGTTTGACACTCCTAATGTTGCTAACGGCAAAACATACGTAGATGTAACCTTTTCGCCCTGAGAGAGCAGGGGAGCGCCTTTTTTAAAATCCTCCCCAGCATAGCGAATATGCTGGCCAGCCACAGGCTTTTCCTTGAACGTGATTATATCGTTTTCAACGAGAACATTCTCTATCGGGACAATAGCTTCGGCTCCTGCCGGCAAAGGGGCGCCTGTCATGACGTGCCAGCAAGTACCTTTTTCGATAGATATGCCCTCTGTATTTTCCCCGGCACCAATGATGCCCGCTTTTCCAAGTTGTATCGGGCGTGATCCGTCAGCAGCCGCCAGATCATCAAGGCGTACTGCAAAACCATCCATTGCTGAGTTGTCAAAAGGTTGGATATCCAGCCCGGCGACAAGATCATCGGCACATACCCGGCCAACAACATCCGCCAAAGGCACTTTTTCAGTGCCTAATTTTTTAAGAAGAGCTGTTTCTCGAACGATCTGAAGTGCGTCATTATAGGTAATCATGATACCGACCTTAACAGCAGAATGCTGTCAAAAGTCTTGATTCAGATCAAGTACGGGAAAAGAGGGTGGGCCTAAAAATAAAAAATGAAACACGCCCTGAGCGAAACTGGCCAGAAGCATCTCGATCAATTGCTTGACCGCATCATGAAAGATGCCGGTTATATGCTTGGTTATCCGGCGACAAAGACGCTCGATTTTAGCCCGCTTTACCCGTTTTTGGGATCTCTGGTCAACAATATCGGTGATCCGTTCGCATCGGCAGGCTGTTTCCGCCTTAACACGCATGACATAGAATGTGAGGTTATCAGATGGTTTGCTAAAATTCTGAACGCCGATGATGATGTATGGGGCTATGTCACCAGCGGCGGCACAGAAGGCAATATGTATGGCTTGTACCTGGCCCGTGAACTATTCCCGAATGGAATGGTTTATTATTCAGAAGACACGCATTACAGCGTCAGCAAAATCCTACGCATGGTCAATGCTCGCAGCATTATGGTTAAAAGCCGTCCTGATGGGGAAATGGATTATGATGATCTCGCGGCAACCATTGCCATCCACCGTGATGTACCGCCTATTATTTTCGCCAATATCGGCACGACGATGAAGGGCGCAATCGATAACCTCGATACCATTAAGACCATCCTGAAAGACAAGGCGATAGCACGCTATTATATCCACGCTGATGCAGCGTTGTCAGGCATGATCCTGCCTTTTGTCGATAATCCGCAGGCTTTCGATTTTAGCGCCGGGATTGATTCTATTTCCATCAGCGGCCATAAATTTCCCGGTGCGCCCATGCCATGTGGTGTGGTGCTGGCACGACGTTCTCTTGTGAATCGCGTAGCGCGTAGCGTCGAATATATTGGCACCAATGACACAACTGTTCTTGGCTCTCGTAATGGCGTAACACCAATATTTCTATGGTATATTATCCATACTTTTGGTGAACCCGGCTTCCGCGATATGGTGCGTGAATGCTTTTCCGTTGCCGATTACACAATCAAAAAATTCTCTCAAAAAAACTTACGGGCCTGGCGGCACGAAAACTCAGTAACCGTGGTTTTCCCACGTATAAACGAAGAAGTACTGCAAAAATGGCAGATTGCCTTGCAAGGCAGCAGCGCGCATTTAATTGCCATGCCACACGTCACTATAGAAAAAGTTGACGAATTTATAGAGGAGCTGACGGCATGAAACAAATTACAATCCTCTCACAGAACAGACGAGATCTTATTGCTGACGTCACGCAGGTTTTAAGTGAATCAGGAATTAATCTGGACTCGATTACAGGAAGAAATTTCGGTGAGCAATCCATTGCCACAATCACCACAAAGAGGTATGACGAAGCCCTGAGCATCTTGCAAAAATACTCGGATCTGCAGGTTATCAGTGAAAATGCTCTAATTGTCAGGATCGAGGACGAGCTTGGCTCTCTGGCAAAGCTTGCGCGCCGTTTTGCCGATGCCGGAATCAATATCCACAGCGTCCGTTTTGTGGAGCGTCACGATGGTTATGCTCTTGTGGCAATTTCTACTGAACGTACCGAAGAAGCCTTGGGCCTTGTCCAAGATATTCTGGTATCATGACTTAGGATTATCTATTATTTTTCATAATTATTATTATCACATCAAAATTTATCCAGAATAGTCAAATAAAATCAATGGCCTAACGAAGATTATGGCCCCTTAATATTTATTTTCACACGGTCGCTTCTCTATAAAGGCCGGATGATATTCGACCCTGCCCATCGGGGTATTGCTGTCCGTCAGATTGAGCCGCATAAAATATTCAGGTGGTGCGCCTTCATAGCGCAGGCGCTCATCCGCTTCAAAACCGAAGCGATTATAATAAGCGGGGTCGCCCAGCAGCACACAGCCAGATGCCCCCTCCGAACGCATTTTCTCAATGCCGCACATGATCAAGGCCGATCCTATCTTCTGCCCCTGATGATCAGGATCGACGGACACAGGCCCAAGCCCGAACCAACCGCACGACTTGCCATCAATCGTGACAGGCGAAAACGCGATATGGCCGACAATCAAATCGTGGTCGATGGCAACGAGCGACAAGGTCAGCGTGCCGGCCGCACGCAACCGTTCGATAATGGCGGGTTCGGTCTGATCGCTATACTCTACGCCGCGAAAGGCACGCGCCGTAATATCTGCTATGGCGGCCTGATCGCCTTCTTGTTCTTTCCGTATAATCATTCCGCCAGTATAGCCGTAGCTGCATAAATTAGGAGTGAATACTTTTCTTATTTAATACCAAAACTGGCCTAAATAGTCGCCATCAACCCACATCTTCACGTAGCTCGGCTGCGTGCGCCGGATGGCTGCATAGCTATCACAAGAGTTCCTATTATTGTAGCCACCAAACCCATATGGCAAAGAAGAGCATTGGGTTTTTTGGCAGATTCCCGTTCTGATCATGCCGTTATTGCTTTCTTTGAGAATATATCCCTCTTTGCACGCTTCAAAAATTTCATATCCAAGCTGGTAACTGCCATTTACGCCCTTCCCATTCGGGCCTGTTGTACACGACGCCAATGGCGGTAGTGGCGGGCGCCCTTTCTTGATACGCTTCTTAAAGGCGCTGTGAGCTGCACCACAGCCGGAAGGAAATCCTCCGGGCAAGCATATCCAGATCGCACAATCCGCCTCTGATGCAGCGCGCGCCTGCGGGACATCTATGGTTACAGTAAAAATTACCGCCACGATCGCCAAAAGCAAATATTTCCCGACTGTCATTTTTGTTGCAAATCCCTTCTATTTCTGCCATCGATCCTAAACAATCGTTGATGATATAAGAGCATGAAGAGATTTCTTCTCTGCATATTTGTTGCTCTTCACATCCCTACGGCCGCAAATGCGACGGTTATCGAATTTAGTAGCGATGGAAGTGTAACAACCTACGCAGCAAGCGACTATCTTGCAGAATCTCGACGCCAAAAAAAGAAACCTCTGGTTTCCAGTTATAGGGGAGCATGGCAACCTCAGGGTAACTTTAGCCGGTATATTGAAGCTGCCAGTTTACAATATGGCGTTGATCAAAGAATCATTCATGCCGTTATCGCAACAGAATCTCGATACAAAATCGATGCTCTATCTCCCAAAGGCGCCCGCGGCCTTATGCAGCTCATGCCCAATACTGCCGCACAATATGGCGATGTTGACCTATTCGATCCTGAACAAAACATTGATATCGGAACGAGGCATCTAAAATACCTTCTCAAAAAATATGATGATGACCTGCCTACAACCTTTGCAGCCTATAACGCCGGCGAAGGTGCTGTTGCCAAATATGGGGGAATACCGCCCTACCCCGAAACTGTTGACTATGTCAGAAAAATCACACTCCTGCTTGGGATAGGGCCATAAGGGTAAAAACTTCAGAGAAAATAAAAAAACCCGGCTAGAGAAACCGGGTTTTCACATGCTGTTTTTCATCAATCTAATTATTTCTGGCAGATTTCTTTTCTGAATGCTGCAAGTTATCATTGATGATACCCAATGCCCCTGAAAAGAGAGAGCGACCAAATTCCATCTGGTTCTGCACAATGCTGGTAAACAGTGTGTATTGCTTCTGCTGTAGCTCTATGCCTTCGTTCAGCACTCTGGATGCAAATTGGGTTTGCATCTTTCGTATTTCTTCCAGCTTTTCTCTGGCGTTCTCAAAATTTCCAAGAGGATTACTTTCTGCACTCATCATGATCTCCTAGTGTTTGGGGTTGAAGTTATCCAGCTTTCCTTACAGGAGCAGTTAAAAATAAAGACTTGTCACGGACTGCATCTGCAAGAGAGTATTTATTCAACGTGTCAATGAAGGCTTTGTTTGCGTCCATCAGATAATGCTTGAGCTGGCAATCTTTTGTGATGCGGCAGGTATTCGTATCACGGTTAAAGCACTCCACGATATCCATGTTCGGCTCCAACGCCCCTACCAGATCGCCAAGCTTTAATTTCTCCGCAGTTTTTGCAAGTCGAAAACCGCCGCCCTTGCCTTTCGTGCCGTCCACATAACCAAGTTGCGACAATCTGTGTACGACCTTAACCAGGTGGTTGTAGGAAATGCCGTAATGACTGGCGATTTCCCTCACGCTGCAAAGCCGATCCGGGTGCGCGGCAAGGAACATCAGGCTACGAAGGCCGTAATCCGTAAAAATTGTCAGCTGCATATCAGAGCTTCCAAAACCATTCTTTTTCTTGACCTGTCTAACATAGACTATAATATACATTAAAGATACATATTTTAGAGGAATCTCCCATGCTCAATGAAAAAACCATCCAGATCGTCAAATCCACGGCCCCCGTTTTGCAGGAGCATGGTGAAACGCTGACCAAACATTTCTACAAACGCATGTTTAAACATAATCCGGAAGTCGCTCCGTTCTTTAATCCGGCACACCAAACAGCCGGCAACCAGCAGCGCGCTCTGGCCGGTGCGATCGCGGCTTATGCCGCCAACATCGACAATCTGGAAGTCTTGGGCGGCGCCGTTGAACTGATCGCACAAAAACATGCCTCCCTTCTGATCAAGCCGGAACATTATCCGATCGTGGGAGAAAACCTGCTGGCCTCCATACGCGAGGTATTGGGAGAAGCCGCAACGGAGGATGTTATCAACGCCTGGGCGGAAGCCTATGGCTTTCTGGCAGATATCCTGATCGGCCGCGAACAACAAATTTATGAGGAAAACGCCGGGAAACCGGGCGGCTGGGAAGGTTTCAAGCAATTCCGCGTGATCCGCAAAGAAAAAGAAAGCAGCAATATCACATCATTTTATCTGACCGCTGCCGACGGCGCACCGCTTCCCGCATTCAAGCCAGGGCAATATATTACGGTACGCGCCGCAACGCCGAATGACTCAACAACTATGCGGAATTACAGTTTGTCCGATAAGCCGGGGCAAGACTGGTTTCGTATCAGCGTCAAGCTGGAAGTTCCGCCCGAAGCCGACACGCCCGCCGGCTATGTATCAAACATGCTGCATGATAAGATCGAGGTCGGTGACACAATCGAGATCGCGCCGCCCTGCGGAGAATTCTTCCTTGACGTCAGCGAAAAACATGAGCGCCCTCTGGTGCTTCTGGCGGCAGGTGTCGGCATAACGCCCATCATCAGCATCCTGCAGGCCGCATTGGACGCTATGCCGGAGCGCCAAATTATCTTTGTCCACGCCTCGCTGAACGAAGATGTGCAGGCTTTTAAAAAAGTGGTAGATGCACTGGCAGAAAACCACCCAAACCTGAGAACGCACTATCGTTACAGCGACCCTGGCGCCCGGTCGGGCAACGCCAGCACCGGTTTTGTGACAGCGGACTATCTGGAGCAACTGTTGCCGGGACGGGATGCGGATTACTATTTCTGCGGCCCTCAGCCTTTCATGGTTTCAATTTACCATGACCTGATGAAGTGGGGGATCCCCGCTTCGCAAGTGCATTTCGAGTTCTTTGGCCCCCGGCAAGAATTGGAACGTACCGCGGCATAAGCCATACAAATCATGATCCGCCATAGCACAAGAATTTTGTGAGCTGGCGGATCATGCTTATACGTCGTTTTCCCTCATAATCCGTATGATGTAGAGCCGACGTCAACGTCCTATGCGATCATTGATTTCAACAGACTTGTGTCGTATTTCTTTGAGACCTTTTTATTAGCGACAAAGGCGATGCCAGCGCCAGAACGGCAATCGATCCCGTGAGCGGTAAAAGTGTATACAAGGACGAAGCGATTATTGGAATAACTCCGGATGGGTCTGTGTATTACTTCGAGAATAAGGGTAATATTATAATGCAATAAAAAAAACCGCTCCCCTTCCGACGAGCATAAACATTCGAACAATAAGGAATAAAACGATGGCGCAGCAGCATGATCACGGACATCACCACAACGCGAGGTCGGATCATCATCCAGTAAAAGCAGATCATGCCTGCTGCACCCATCAGTCAAAGGTTTCCAAAACTCCTCCCGCTTTAGAATCGGGATCTGGAGCAGTTTATGTCTGCCCCATGCATCCACAGGTACGACAAATCGGGCCTGGATCATGCCCGATTTGTGGCATGGCGCTTGAGCCAGAGGTCATGACAGGCGAAGAAGGCCCAAGCCACGAGCTGGCCGACATGACGCGCCGCTTCTGGATTGGTCTTGCATTGACATTGCCCGTTTTTGCGCTGGAAATGGGCGCGCATCTGACAAACCTGCATTTTGTAACGGGTTCTGTTTCCAATTTGATCCAGATGGCGCTGGCGACGCCCGTTGTGTTGTGGGGCGGATGGCCGTTCTTTACACGCGGTTGGGCGTCCATCATTTCCCGCAACCTCAATATGTTCACGTTGATCGCCATTGGAACAGGCGTCGCATGGCTTTATAGCATGGTGGCCACATTCGCGCCGAATGCCTTTCCTGAAGGCTTCCGGCGTATGGACGGCTCGGTTCCGGTTTACTTTGAGGCGGCTGCCGTTATCACCGTTCTTGTCCTTCTGGGACAGGTGCTGGAATTGCGGGCGCGCGAAAAAACGGGCGGCGCGATCCGTGCGCTCCTGAACCTTTCGCCGAAGATTGCCCGCCGCATCAATCAGGACGGGACAGAAGAAGATGTGCCGTTGAACCACGTTCATGTCGGCGATCATCTGCGGGTACGTCCAGGCGAGGCTGTGCCCATCGATGGGATTATCATTGAAGGTAAAAGCGCCGTCGATGAATCGATGGTCACCGGTGAGTCCATGCCTTCGGTAAAGGAAAACGGGGCAAGCGTCATCGGCGGCACAATGAACCAGACGGGCAGTTTCATCATGCAGGCGGAACGCGTTGGTGGTGATACCATGCTGTCGCGCATCGTGCAGATGGTGGCCGAAGCCCAGCGCAGCCGCGCGCCCATCCAGCGTATGGCTGACCACGTTTCCGCATGGTTTGTGCCTGTCGTCATGCTTGTGTCCGTCATGGCGTTTTTGGTCTGGGCAGCATTTGGCCCGTCTCCTGCTTTTAGCTACGGCCTGATCGCGGCGGTAAGCGTTCTGATCATCGCCTGTCCATGCGCCTTGGGCTTGGCCACGCCAATGTCGATCATGGTCGGCGTAGGACGTGGAGCGCAGGCTGGTGTTTTGATCAAAAACGCTGAATCCTTAGAGCGCATGGAAAAAGTCGATACGCTGGTTGTCGATAAGACGGGAACGCTGACGGAAGGCAAGCCAAGGGTCACAAAGATCGTTGCCGAAGGTTTATCCGAAGACGATCTGCTCTCCTTTGCTGCTTCGCTGGAACAGCCGAGCGAACACCCGCTAGCTCATGCCGTCGTGGTAGCGGCTAAGGAAAAAGGTTTGACCGTCGCTAGAGCCGAGGATTTTGACTCTCCCACAGGCAAAGGCGTTGTGGGCAAGGTCAATGGCCGCACCGTGGCACTCGGCAATATCAAAATGATGACCGAGCTGAAGATCGATGTTTCCCATCTTGAAAAACAAGGCGACGAGCTGAGACAAGATGGTGCGACGGTTATCTTTGCCGCCTTGGATGGCAAGGCTGCCGGATTGCTGGCCATTGCCGATCCGATCAAGGAAACCACCCCGCAAGCCATCAAAGAATTGCGCGCTAGCGGAATTCATGTGGTGATGCTGACGGGTGATAATAAAACAACGGCGTTGGCTGTTGCCCGCAAGCTGGGAATTGACGAAGTGGAAGCGGAAGTCCTGCCCGAAGATAAAAGCCGTATCGTCAAAGAGCTGCGTGAGAAAGGCCGCGTGGTTGCCATGGCTGGGGACGGCACGAATGACGCGCCCGCCCTGGCCGCCGCAGATATCGGTATCGCCATGGGAACAGGAACGGACGTAGCCATGGAAAGCGCGGGCATTACCCTCTTGCGGGGTGATCTGATGGGCATTGCGAAGGCACGCCTCCTGTCCGAGGCCGTAATGAGCAACATTCGTCAAAACCTTTTCTTTGCATTTGCCTACAACGTGGCGGGCGTACCAGTGGCCGCTGGGGTTTTGTATCCGGTGTTTGGTCTGTTGCTCAGCCCCATTATTGCGGCAGCGGCGATGGCATTTAGTTCCGTATCGGTTATCGTCAATTCTCTCAGGCTTCGCAGAATTGGTCTATAAATGGTCAGAATCCTGAATTCTCAATGATATAAGGCGGTTATCGTAAAAGTAGGTGGAATATTAACGAAAGTTTGCTAAAATGGTCATCATGATGATGAAGCGTCTCATATGTGCCTTTGTCGCACTGAGTTTTGTCTTCGCCGGAACCCCCGTTCAGGCGGCGGCAAAAGAGATGCCATGCCCAATGACGAAAATGCATTCCGAGATGCAAAAATCCTCAGCACACTCTGACATGTCCGGTATGAAAATGGATATGAAGGATTGCGATAAATGCCCAAAATCGGCAGAGAAGAAACAGGCCAAGAAAACAAAAAAAGGCGGCTGTTGCGATGATCAGGCATGTAATGCCAAATGTGCTGCCTTGAGCAGTGCAGGTGGACAATTGTTCCCATCTAGTGACATTCAATGGAATGGGCCAAATGCGAAGGAAAAGGTGACGTTTTTGTCGTACCTTTTGCCTCCGTCCCATCTCCTGAAAACACCCGAAAAACCACCCAAATATCTCTCGTAAAGGGCGAAGTGTGTCCGGATTTTGCGTTGATATGAGCATCGCGCGCTAAAAATCCTGGTATCTAGCCCCCTTTCCACTGCGGTTTTGCGATCTTTCGCAGAGCCGACCGAACGCATACGAGAGGTTTATCATGATTAGAATTTTAATACTTATTGTGCTGATCGGTTTCAGCATCGCGGCTCCCGCCCACGCGGCGGAAAAAGCCAAGCCCTCTGCGTCAGAGACACAGGGACAAAACGAAGCCCGCTTCGGGTTACTGCTGGAAAAATTGAAGCAGCATCCTGAAATCCAGGTCTATGTCAGCCGCGCGGAATCCTCGCAATACAATGCGACGGGCGAATTGGGTTTACCGGATCCGATGCTGTTTATCCAAGAGCAGGATTACCCCATCGGCTCCAGTATGTCGCGCGATCAAGAGCAGAAGATGATCGGCTTTAAGCAGGTCATTCCGGCTTTTGGAACACGCGGAGCCAAATCCGACCGCCTGGGCGTTGAATCCCGTAAAAACAAACTGCTCGGCGATTACGCCTATGCAGCGATGAAATCTCAACTTATCACGGCGCTGGCCAATTTGGCGCGCATTGAAGAGCAGGAGAAATTATTGTCGCAACAGGAGTCGTTATTCAGCTCCGAACGGACGAGCCTGAAAGGGCGGATCGCTGCCAACCAGGCATCGCAAAGCCAGCTTTCGCTGAGCGAGGCCGACAGCACTGATGTTTCGCTAATGCGTGCCGATCTTGAGGAGGAAAAACATGAGATCATGGCGATGCTTGCCAACATGGTTGGCGAGACACCGGATGTCCCGTTGCCCGCGATCGACAAAATTGCCTGGGATCAGGATGTTGCGAAAACATACCCCGTTCAGGTCGCCGCGCAGGATATTGAAATGGCACGCAAGGACGTTGATCTGCGCGAGTCCGAGTTCAACCCCAATTTTGAGGTACAGGCTAGTTATGGACGCATGAATGGCGGCGATAACGCCGGAACAATCATGGTGGGGATGAGTATTCCGCTTTGGGCCGCGCAGAACCAGCAACCCAAATTATCGGGCGCGAAATCGAGCGTGCGCGCGGCGGCGGCCGATCAGGAAAACATCAAGCGCCAGACGTTGCAGAAATTAACCCATCTTGAAGCTCAGATCGACGCCAGCGACCGCAAGATCGAGCTGCTCAAACATAAAGAATCCCTCCTGAACGCATCACGCGGTGCGCAAACCAGAGAATATGAGGCGGGAAAAAGCGATCTTTCCATGCCCTTAAAGACACGGCGCGACATGGTGTCCGTCCGTTACCAACTGGCGGCGGAACGGGCGAAACGCACCACGCTGATCGCCGACTTCAACCACTATTTCCTCGAAGGAGAAGAATGATGAAAAAACTGATGTTAACCGCCGTGCTGGTCATGCTGGCCAGTCCCGCATCCGCTAAGGAGTATACGATCAAAGAAGTCAGCGATCCCTCTGGTGACAAACCGTATTATTTTTCACCCGATAGGCTGACGATCCAGCCTGGCGATACCGTCACATTCGTTAACGCCCAAGAAGACATGCACGATGTGATGTTTGTCGAAGTACCGAAGGGCGTCGATGGAATGATCATGAGTCCGATGCATGAAAAAGAAGGCGACAAATTTTCCTACACCTTCAATGTATCTGGAACATACAAGTTTCATTGCCATCCGCACGAAGCGCTCGGCATGAAAGGCGTACTGATTGTCGGGCAAGCATCGAAGCTGGATGAAACCGTGAAAATGGATCATCACAAGATGAGTGAAGAGGCAGAAGGGGGGAATTCTGACGCTGCAAGCACATCCAATCCAGAAAACATGCCATCACCGCTTACCCCTGAACAATCAGCGCAGATGCTGCATGACGGAAAACCCGTTTATTCCTGCCCTATGAAGATGACCTGGTTTTCCGATCAGCCTGGGCAATGTCCGTGCTGCACGATGGCCTTGGAAAAAGTGAAGGACATCAAAGACGGCCAGGCGGTGCTGGAAGAAAATGGATCCGGCATGCAGATGGATATGAAAGACATGAAAATGATGGAGAGTAAGTAATGAAAAAACAGCTGTCGCTTCTAATCGGATCAATCCTTTGCGCCAACGCCGTACTGAACAGCCTTGGTTCCGTTACAATGTTTAGTCCTCATACCGACAATATCCAAAAAGTTTTTGGAATAAGCGTTGCGCATGCCGAGGAAGCGGCGGCGGTTAAATACACCTGTCCCATGCACCCGCAGATCATATCGGATACGCCTGGAAAATGCCCGATCTGCGGCATGGATCTGGTGCAGATCGCGACTTCAGGCGTATCCCATGCACATGAAGAAAAAATGAATGTCAGTGGTAGTACCGTCGCTCCCGATCAAAAAGACCGAAAGATTCTTTACTGGTATGACCCGATGGTGCCGGAAAAGCGGTTTGATAAACCTGGTAAGTCACCTTTCATGGATATGGAGTTGGTGCCCAAATACGCCGATGAGGCGCAAAGTGATACTTCTGGCAAGCCCGTCATCTCGATCAACGCCGATACGGTTCAGAAGATGGGCGTCCGCACGGAAAAAGTGACCAAGGGGAGCTTTGCCAAAACCATCCGTGCGACTGCGATTGTCATGGAAAACGAGCGCAGCCGCTGGGATTTGTTCAGCCAGGTTGAAGGAAGGGTTGAAGATTTGCGCTATAGCGCTGTCGGCGATCGTGTCAAAAAAGGCGATGTCTTTTATTATCTTTACAGTCCGGAGCTTTTGTCCCTGCAAAATGACTTTGTCGCCGCGCGCAAGGCGGGACTTCAGGATTTGGCGCAAGCTGCCAAGAAAAGAATGAAGCTGTTGGGGGTTGACGACAAGGTCATCGGCGATCTTTCAAAAAGCGGCAAGGCTTTTGAGAAAGTGCCGTTTTATATTCCGGCTGACGGAATTCTCGCCCGCCTTGAAATCCGCAATGGCCATTACCTGAAGATGAATGACGAGATTGGCCATATTCAAGACCTCTCTACCGTATGGCTGGAGGCGGCGGTGCCGGAAAAGGATCTCTCGTCTATTAAGGAGGGCGACACCGCCCAGATCGCGGTTGGCCTGCAGAAATATGACAGCAAGGTCGATTATATCTACCCCACCATTGATGCCGAGACGCGTACCGGAAAGGTGCATCGTCGATAACAAGGACGGGGTCTTGCGCCCGGCTTCTTATGCCGCCGTGACCTTTGCAACAGGTGCGGTGATGGAGCAACTGACTGTCCCAAGCGAGGCTGTCTTACGGAATACTGAAGGCGAGCATGTCATCGTGGCTTTGGGGAACGGCAAATTCCAAGCACGAAGCATTAAAACAGGCGGCGTGAGCGCAGGCCGCACTGAAATTATTTCCGGCCTGCAGGATGGCGACGATGTAGTCGTCAGCGCGCAATTTTTGATCGACTCTGAATCCTCGCTTCAGGAATCCTTGGGCAAATTTTCTGGAGGCCAGCAATGAGCGATATTTCACATGATCCGACAAAATCTTTCGTTGCTCGCGTGATCGACTGGTCAGTCAATAACCCGTTGATGATCTCTATTCTGGCCTGCATGATACTGATCGGCGGCATCTTCGCCGTGCAGCGCATGCCGCTCGACGCCATTCCCGATCTTTCCGATACGCAAGTGATCGTGCGAACGGATTTCGAAGGACAAGCACCGCAGATCATCGAAAATCTGGTGACCTATCCGTTATCGACCGCCATGCTGGGATTGCCCCGCACCAAAATCGTGCGCGGATTTTCAATGTTCGGCGCGTCCTTTGTTTATGTGATTTTCAAGGACGGCACCGATCAATATTGGGCGAGATCGCGCGTGCTAGAGGCTCTCTCCAAGGTTCAATCCGCTTTGCCGCTTGCTGCCAAGGTACAAATTGGCCCCGACGCCACGGGCGTGGGCTGGGTCTATCAATACGCCCTCGTGGATAAGAGTGGAAAACATGATCTTGCGCAATTGCGTAGCCTTCAGGACTGGTTCCTGAAATTCGAACTGGCAACCGTTCCAGGCGTATCCGAAGTCGCCAGCGTTGGCGGTTTTGTCAAAGAATATCAGGTTCTGGTCGATCCCGTGAAATTGCGCGCCTTCGGCATTCCCTTGATGCGAATTCAAGAAGCACTCAAAGCATCCAGCCAGGAAGCGGGCGGACGTGTGATCGAACAAGCCGAGACCGAATTCGTCATCCGCTCCAAGGGCTATGTCACAGGGATTGCTGACCTTGAAAAACTCGCACTGAAAGCCAAAGACGGCACGCCTGTGCGCCTTGCGGACGTAGCACGGATCATCGAGGGGCCGGAATTGCGGCGCGGCGTTACCGAACTCAACGGCGAAGGCGAAGTCGTTTCCGGCATTATCATCATGCGGCCAGGCGGCAACGCGCTCGATGCGATCAAAGCCGTCAAACATAAGATCGAAACCCTGAAGCCAGGCCTACCGGAGGGCGTCGAGATTGTATCCGTCTATGATCGCGCGCCGTTGATCGAAGGTTCGGTCGAGTATTTGAGCTATAAGCTGATCGAGGAAGCGGTTGTGGTGTCACTGGTCTGTTTGATCTTTCTGTTACACGTCCGTTCCTCTTTCGTGGCAATTATCACTTTACCCCTCGGCGTATTGGCGGCATTCATCGTCATGTCGGCGCAAGGCATTACGGCCAATATCATGTCGCTTGGCGGAATCGCCATTGCCATCGGCGCGATGGTGGATGCTTCCATCGTCATGGTCGAGAACGCGCACCGGAATCTCTCGGAGCTGAAAAAAGACGCATGTGCGGAAGAGAAACGCGCGGCATTACTGCTGGCGGCAAAAGAGGTCGGCCCTGGATTGTTCTTCTCGTTACTGATCATTACCGTGTCGTTCCTGCCTGTCTTCGCCCTAACGGGACAATCCGAGCGATTGTTCAGCCCGCTGGCCTTTACCAAGACCTATTCGATGGCGGCAGCGGCCATTCTTTCGATAACGGTAGTTCCATTGCTAATGCTTTGGCTTATTCGCGGGAAAATCCTGCCCGAAGATCGCAATCCGCTTAATCGGTTCTTCATTGCGATTTACAAGCCCGTTCTGTCTTTAGCCTTGCGGGCTAAGTGGTTCACGCTTGCATTGGCGGGGTTGTTGTTGCTCAGTATGGCCTGGCCGATCATGCGTACGGGCAGCGAATTCATGCCCGCGCTTTATGAAGGCGATCTGCTTTATATGCCGACGACATTGCCTGGCGTGTCTGTTACCAAGGCCAAGGAGCTGGTGGCGACTACCAACCGCCTGATCAAAACCGTGCCGGAGGTGGAGACTGTATTCGGCAAGGCAGGACAGGCGGAAACGGCGACTGATCCCGCGCCGATCTCCATGATCGAAACCTGGGTGCATTTAAAGCCCCGTGAGCAATGGCGTAAAGGTTTGACCACCGAGGTGCTGATCAAGGAGATGGATGCGCTCACGAAAATGCCAGGTCTGGTCAATAGTTGGGGCTATCCGATCAAAATTCGCATGGATATGGTAACGACAGGCATTCGCACACCTGTAGGCATCAAAGTTTCCGGCGCGGATCTAAACACCATCGGCCAGATCGCGGTTGAAGTCGAGCAAGCGGTCAAGACTGTGCCAGGCACACGCTCGGCCTTCGCCGACCGCGTTGTCGGGGCAAAATATCTTGAGATTGAACCGAACCGCGATGCCTTGGGGCGCTACAACATCGATCTGGGGACGGTGCAGGATGTGGTTGCCACTGCTTTGGGCGGCATGAAACTTGCCGAATCCGTACAAGGCCGCGAACGCTACGGCATCATGCTGCGCTATGATCGACCTTTCCGTGAGAATGCGGAAGATTTGAAGAATATCCTTGTCGATACGCCTGATGGGGCGCAAGTGCCGCTTGGTGCATTGGCGGAGATTAAATTCGCGCCAGGGCCGCAAATGATCGTTTCGGAAAACGCCCGCCTGAATGGCTGGGTCTTTGTCGATATCACAGGGCGGGATATCGGTAGCTATGTGAAGGAGGCACAGCGCATCGTGGCCGAGAAGGTCAAACTGCCCGCCGGATATTCTATCGGCTGGTCGGGACAATTCGAACAGATGCTGGAGGCACAAGCGCGGCTTGATATCGCAATTCCGGCAACGATCGGCATTATATTTATCTTGCTGATCATGCATTTTGGCAGGCTGGATCGTACCTTGATGGTTATGCTGTCCTTACCGTTTGGGCTGGTGGGTGGCGTCTGGACGCTGTATTTGGCGGATTACAATTTCTCGGTCGCCGTTGCCGTCGGCTTTATCGCTCTTGCAGGCATTGCCGTCGAGACAGCCGTTGTCATGCTGATCTATATCGATCAACAGGTGCGTCACCATCCACCGCAAAACCGGACGGATTTGTTCGAGGCTGTCATGCATGGTGCGGCCTTACGGGTACGGCCCAAATTGATGACTGTGTCAGTCATTATTGCAGGGTTGTTGCCAATCTTCTTTACTGAAGGATTGGGGTCAGATGTGATGCGCCGGATCGCCTTGCCGATGGTCGGCGGCATGGTGACGACCACGCTTTTGACACTGATTGTTATTCCTGTGATTTACTTTATTTATCAGTCACGACGGTTCAAAGAGACGGATCACTGATGTCACAACAAAACTTATTAAAAAAGATAGCAAAAACCTTTACTTCAATCTTTCTTACGGCAATCAGAAATCGATAGCGTTGGTTTTCCAAATATCCTGCGCCTATAATCAGAAACTTATCCCTAACTGTAGCCATGCCTTCTGCGTATCCGTGTATGGCATATCTTTGGCGTGATAATCGGCATATTTCGCAAGAAGATTAACTTTTTTCAAAGGAAAACTGTCAGGGAGATCGAAAGATTTTCCTATAGACAAATCAATTTCCGAACCGAAATTGCCTCTCTCATTCCCGGAAAAATCATGATAGGTCGCAGTAAAGGTCGTCCCATCCAGAGCCGTATTTATCCCGGAGAGTTTATAGGAAACGCCTATATAGGCATCTTCAAGACCAACGGCTGGTGTATCAAGGAACTTGTCCGCCCAACCGTTAAACTTATGCAGCGTTGCCAGCGGCGTTTGAAACGCATTTGTGCCGTTACCGCCCAAGACTTCATATCCAGCAGTAAATGTCCATCCATATCCAGAAATTGAAGGTGAAAAATGATAGTATTGCTCATCATAGGAAGAGGTATTGTTACCGTAGTCAGATTGGTGTGCGGCCTCTGCTTCATAAGAAAACACCCAGTTTTCCGTCAAGGGAGTTTTACCTACGGCTCTTACGCCGAAGGTCTGTGAAGAACGTGCCGGCAGTCTGTCAAATTTAAGCTGGTATCCATAGCCAGTAACTTTTATCCAATCAGTAAAGCGATAGGATAAGTTCGCAAAATGGCTGTTTGAGTCCAAATCTCCCAAGGGATGATCGTCTCCAAAAACACGATTGACGTTGTGAATATAGCCGTAGCTGAATACCGCATTTTCTATGCCGGTATAATTGAAAAGCAGGGAGTCAAAGGTCTGGTCATTCTGCCGCCAATTTACGGTTCCAATAAATCTTTCATTATCAAGATTGATGCCCTGGCGCCCCAGCTTGAATTCCGCGCCCTGGATCCCACTCCATGATAGCCAGGCCTGATTTATCTCCTGATTATCGGGGTCAGCGACCACCGGAAATCGCCCCTTTCCGTTGACCGTATCGTTAAAATTATGCGCGCCTATCTTCTGGACGAATTGCGCTTCCAGCAAAGCCTGAAAGTCTTTGTACTTTCCTGTTTCAAACCCGATATTGGCCCGAAGTGTCCCGGCATTCGCTTTCCCTGCAATGGGTGCTGGGCCGTCCTGATCGACATGTTCATAGCGGTAGCGCAATTCCCCAAACAATCGCCCTTCTGTGAGAAGGCTCTCCGCACCGTCTTCTGCGAAGCTGGGAAAAGGAAGTAGGAGCAACCCTATTCCTATCAGACAAGCCCTCCGCAGCACAAATACCATAACGCCCTCCTGTGGAGCATGAATTCTCATTCAACGCTAAACCGGAATGACCCATACTAGGCTTGATCTGAATCAAGCAGCGTATTTTTTCTTTACTGCCAGCATATGAAGGGCCGCTTTTGCAGCTGCGCCGCCTTTGTCTTTTTTTTGCGGATCAGCTCGTTCGATTGCCTGTTCTTCATTTTCGACTGTTAAAATCCCATTTCCTAAGGCAAGAGAATACTGCAGGGCAAGGTCGTATAATCCCCTAGCGCTCTCATTGCAGACAATATCGTAATGCGATGTTTCTCCACGAATAACGCACCCCAAGACAACAAAGCAGTCATAGGTCTTCAAATTATTTTCCACCACGAACAGCAACGCTGCAGGTATTTCTAATGCGCCTGGGACAACTACAACATCGTGCTCAATACCAGCTTCCTCCAGCACCGATATGGCTCCCGCTCTTAAAAGATCAGAGATATGTGTATAGAAATCCGCTTCAATAATTAAAGCCTTTGTCATGCAACTCCTGCCCTATCCTCCATCAAATATCTTTTCAAATCGCGGATACTTCCTATTTTTAGATCATGCAATTTGGCAAATTCCATCAATCTCGGTAAACGCATCATGGTGCCATCCTCATCCATGATTTCGCAGATCACGGCACTCCCCCCCTTCCCGGCGAGAGAGGACAGCTCGACAGATGCTTCCGTATGCCCTTCTCTTTCAAAAAGGCCGCCTCCTCTCGCCTCTAAGGGAAAGACGTGACCAGGTGAAGAGAAATCAGAAATCTTACTGGACGGACACGAAGCCAAGTGAATGGTGCGCGCCCTGTCATAGGCAGATATACCAGTTGTTACCCCCTCTTTGGCATCGATTGACACCATAAAGGCCGTTCCATGCGGACATTGATTATGCGGCACCATCGGAACAAGCTTCAGCCGTTCGATCTCGGCCTTGCTCATGGCAAGACATATCAAACCCCTCCCCTGCCCGGCCATGAAATTAACTTGTAACGGTGTGATGCTTGATGCACACGCGACAAGATCGCCCTCATTTTCCCGGTCTTTTCCATCAACAAGGATGCACATGCGCCCTAAAGAGAGATCCGTGATAATGTCCTGAATATCTGAAAAGTGTGGAGCCATCTTTTCCGAATGGCAGATGCGTCGCGCCATGGCCTTGACCTGAATCAATCTTCTAAAAATTCCTGAAAATCAAGTTAAAGCTGGCTGGCTTGTAAAGCTTCTCTATATCCAGTAGGCGGCTCTGCGCCTTCATAAACCCCAACGTCGGACGATCATCACTGTGGGTAAAATTCTGGATAGCATGAATCCCTTTATACCCGCGCCCTTCCAGATCGCGGATGATGCCGGAAACATCGTCCTCATCCATAAGATCCGTATGAACCGTTGTACGAACTTCAAACTCGACACTGCCCTGAACGCATAACAAATCAAGGGTCTGGGAAAAAAGATCATACTTGTCTGTGCCTGTAACACGCCTGAATTTTGCAGGTGGCGCTTTATAATCCAACGCTACAGAGTCGAGAAAACCAGCATCAAGATGCGCTTTGATGATATCGGGACGCAAGCCGTTTGTATCGAGCTTTATAGCATAGCCAAGAGCCTTCAGATCCCGGATAAAGCCAGGCAATCCCGGATAGGCCGATGCCTCGCCGCCGGACAAGACAACCCCGTCCAGAAGCCCTTGCCGCTTCTTCAGGAATGTCATGACCTGATCGATATCGCCACGCCCCTTCCCCTTCACAATTTGTGGATTGTGACAGTATGGGCAACGCATATTGCATCCCGTGAACCATATGATGCAAGCCGTCCGCCCTGGAAAATCCAGCATCGTAAACGGAGTCACGGAAAAGATGGGAAGGACGCCCGGCTTTATAGCCGGTCGCCCGTCTTCACTTTTATGCGCTACAGCGACCTGCCCCATCGTGTCAAACGCCTGTAAACAGATTCCCTGTATCAACCCAGTCTTCGACAAAATGCTTGCGCTGACGGTGTTCTCCCTGCTTGCCTTTGTTAAAGCTGTCAACAGGGCGGAAATACCCCATTACACGCGTCCAGACCTTCGTTTTTGCCTGGCAGTGCGGGCATTCCGGCTGCTCCCCGTTCAGATAGCCATGCGTATCGCAAACCGAGAAAACGGGCGTAACCGTCACATACGGCAATTGATAGGTTCCCAGAACCTTGCAAATAAACCGCTTGCAGGCTTCCGCACTGGACAGCTTTTCATTCATGTAAAGGTGAAGAACCGTTCCGCCCGTATATTTGCACTGCAAACGGTTTTGCAGCTCCAATGCCTCGAACGGATCTTCTGTATGATCGACCGGGATCTGTGAAGAATTGGTATAATAAATATTCTCCCCAAAGCCGGCCTGAATGATCTCCGGAAAGCGCTTCTTGTCTTCTTTGGCGAAGCGATAGGTCGTCCCCTCCGCCGGCGTCGCCTCCAGATTGTAAAGATTCCCTGTTTCCTCCTGATAGGCGACCAGTCGGCCGCGCATATGATCCAGAATATCCAGGCACATCTGAACGCCTTGCTCGTCGGTGATATCATGGGCGTCTTCCGTGAAGTTCCTGACCATTTCGTTCATGCCATTCACGCCGATCGTGGAAAAATGGTTGCGGAAGAACGGCAGGTAACGGGCCGTATAGGGATACAGGCCGCGATCATACATTTTCTGCGCGAAAATCCTCTTTTTCTCCAATGTTGATTTGGAAATATCCATCAGGCGATCAACCTCGCGCATCAGTCCGGCCAGGTCATTTTTGAAACGATAGCCCAGCCTTGCCATGTTCAGCGTGACCACGCCGATAGAGCCGGTCATTTCCGCCGATCCAAACAGGCCGTTGCCGCGTTTCAGCAGCTCCCGCAAATCAAGCTGGAGCCGGCAGCACATCGAGCGGACGGCGCCGGGAGAATAGGCCTCCGGATTGGGACGCCGTTCTTTCGTCACGGGATCAACGATAAACTGGCTTCCCACGAAGTTCTGGAAGTAGGACGAACCGACCTTGGCCGTATTTTCAAAGATGGCATTGGCAACCTTGCTGTCCCAATCAAAATCTTCCGTGATATTGACGGTCGGGATCGGAAAGGTGAACGGCTGGCCGGTTGAATCGCCTTCCGTCATCACTTCGTAATAGGCAATATTGATCATTTCCATTTCCGGCGCAAAATGCTTGAAGGTCATGTCCTCCAGCGTGCGGATGCCCATATCCCGGCTCTGTGCCTTGAGCAACAAAGCGTCGTTTTCAATGCCTTTGAAAAGATGCAGATTGTTGTATGTCGGGATCTGGTTTTGCAAATCTTCCGGCACTGTGATGTCGAGCGTGATATTGGTGAACGGCGACTGCCCCCAACGCGCCGGGACATTCAGATTATAGACAAACTGCCGGATGGCTTTCTTGACATCCTTGAAGGAAAGCTGGTCATAGAAAACATACGGGGCAAGATAAGTATCGAAGCTGGAGAAAGCCTGCGCGCCGGCCCACTCGGATTGCAGGATACCCAGGAAATTGCTCATCTGCCCCAAGGCTTCCCTGAAATGGCGCGGCGGCCGGGAAGAAACCCGCCCCCCGACGCCATTAAAGCCGTCATTCAACAAAGCGCGCAAAGACCAGCCGGCGCAGTATCCGGTCAGGCAATCCAGATCATGAATATGAATATCCCCCTGACGATGGGCCTGCCCCTCTTCGGGGCTATAGATTTCATCAAGCCAGAAATTGGCGATCACCTTGCCCGCCACATTGTTAATCATGCCGGCATTCGAATAGCCTGTATTGGCATTGGCGTTAATACGCCAGTCAGAACCCGAGATATACTCACTTACCGCCTCTGAACAATCCACCCTGGTTCCACCAAACAGCGTCACGATCTGATCGGTTTCAGGATCCGCAGGATGGAAAGAGGCCTCCTTGCGGCCTTTGTTTTGCGGACGGGTAAGTGTCAGGACGGCTTCAGACATGATTTTCTCCTTAGTTCAAGTTGGCCATTTGCGATCAGAAAACCCAGACTTCCCCCCACTGCGCGCCACGCATGGCAAACACCAAGGAAATCCACGGATTAAAAACTGCAGACAAAAGAAACACTAGATGTTGTGTCCCTAAGATAACGAATACCCCAGAGAATGATTTTAAGACTTGACCTAGATCAAAATTCACAGGTTTTTGGCACACACAATAAAGCCTGAGAAACCGCAGTATTCCGCGAAGCAGCCCCCCTCTCTGGACATAACCAAAATTTTCTGCCGTTCTTTTTTCACCAAATTTTAACTTTGGGCTGATCGAAATCAGGGGACATGGAATCATAACGGCGACCGAGATAATCTCCGGCCGCCGCATGACGTTTCTGCTTATATTTCTTTAGTTGCCTTTAGCCGCGGAAGCACGCTCACTTTCCATGCATATTTTGCAAGGTTTCTCCGCTGACGCAGCATCTTCTCTATTTTTCGTTTTGCAATGTTCACAATGCTCCGTCATGCAATGTTCGCAATGATGGGCGCAATGTGTACAGTGCGGCGTTACAACCCCTGTCGTGCCGGCACAGGCCGATAACAAAAAGGCCGTAGCTATAGGTAATAAGAGCTTCATCATGTTTATATCTCCTTGGTCTGTTTGTGTTTGAGTTCTT
>JBGAQU010000029.1:0-26914 GCA_044220535.1 Alphaproteobacteria bacterium
AACTGGTGCCGCACATAGGGCGAATACAGGAAAGTTCTCTGACTTAAACCTGTGAACTGCCTAAATAAATTAGTTAACTCCTCCAGTTGCATTAACTAATTTAGGGGCTGAAGTAGCTAAGCCCGTCTAAAGGGTCTAAAAGATGGCTACGATGTACGAGCGCAAAAGCAGGCTGACGCCCCGTCAGCAAGGACGTCTAAGCAAATATGATTATGTGGGTATTTATTGGTCGCGCCATACAGACATGGTGATTGCAGCCGGCGGGCAGCCGAAAGAATTCATTTCAAAAATGTCCGAAAATGAATTGTTCTCAGAATATGCCCGCGTGTGTCTTCATTTGCAGAAAATTCCAACGAGGAATGAATTAAGTGTTGCGCAACGCACACTCGGAACTCGCACCTCAACTGTGGGGAAAAGCTCGGATAATAAAGCCGATTTTCTTTTACAATTCCGCAATTGGTTATTAAGTCAGAATTCATCAGAATATAAAGCCATTTTAGATTTTTCTGGCTGGGAAACGCGTTCGGTACCGAAACAAAGCGCATCTATCGCCCCCACAATAGAACCGCCTTCGGCTCTTCATAAAATTCATCCTTTTCTGCCCGCTGGCCTGCTTGATTTTTCAGCGCTGGCAAGGAATGAGGATGCAACCTCTGCCCGCCTTTTTGAACAACGTTGCGCTGATGCGTTCCGTGCTTTGGGTTTTGACGTCGTTGATCTTGGACAAGGCAAAGGCCGAGTTCCTGACGCATTGGCTCTGGCGCGTGGAGAAGGGTACGCGATTATCATCGATGCCAAAGCTTATGCAGATGGTTTTTCCCTAAACGCAACAGAAGAACGCAAGCTGAAAGAGTATGCAGAAAATTACGCAGAAGAAATGAACCGTTACCACGGCATCAAGCGTACCTATTTATGCATCATTTCTTCTTCATGCAATCAGGCCGATCTCGAAAAAAGCAGAAAAGCCCTCACTAGTCTGCCTATCAAGGGCGTATCCTTATGGTCTGCCGCCGAGATTGTCAGGATTGTCGAGAGCAGCATAAAGGAACGAGTATCATTTAGACTCAACGAACTGGAAGAACGCTTCAACAACCGCTTTAATAGTTGAAGTTTCTCCGCTTCTCCGTGCCTCCATTTGTTCAACTCCTCGGCTTCGCCCAACCATATCAATCGGTTGCAGCGTGTCCATCGAAGAAATTTTTCTCAACACAAAAATGCGAGAGGGATTTTTGATTTTTCTGCGGACATGCCGCACTCTCTCCGCTCCTCAGTTTCACGAAAACAGGTTTTCAAATTCAAAAACCGAAGACTTCTCATCAATTTGACCTTCGGTTTTTTACGCAGAAAATTCAAAGGATTATTCAGCGTACGCCATAACGCATTCCGCAACCAGTTGCGAACGCCGACCATTATTTGTCACGGAAAGAATTCTCCGGATTCCTAACACATTGATTTGATTCATTTTTGGTTGTGGAAAGGTGATGGTGCCCCAGACGGACTCTATTCTATAAAAATTATCCGCTGTAAGTAATTGTAATTGTTCAATATTTTTTTGAGCATATTTTTTGGAATTTTTTGCTCAGTGAAATTCTCTGCACCTTCACTGAAAATTAACTTTTGACGCCTTCGCTCTGCTATATTTTCTTCATGGAAACATTGGTTGAGTGGCTAAAAAATCTTGTAAAAGCAGGTGGTCAAAAGGCGTTCGCTATCGCATTGGCCTGCGGCATCCTGCTCTGGATTGATCGTAGCGGGGTTTTTGCGCTTTCATCAGGTGTAAAAGAAACAACTATAATTCTTGGCGTTACATCCGCTTGCGTTGCCATTACCAGCTTTGGTTCAGTTATTGGCAAATGGCTTTCTCCTATGATTCATGCAGAAATTTGGAAGTTTCGGGCACGTAAAAAAGTACAAAAATATTTGCCGCGCCTCACAGAAAAGGAAAAAGAAATCATCGCTTATTTATTGGCAAAAAATCAGACCATGTTCACATGCGATTCTGATGGTGAGGAAGCGCGGACATTAATAGCGTCTGGCTTTGTAGTTTGTGCATTACGGCCTGGACAGGTTTTCATGGAAGGAGAGGTACCATACGCCATTCCAGAATACGTTTGGGATATATTGGTTAAAAATAAAGATTTATTTCCATACCAACCAGCGAACGATGACGATATCGAAGCGTATCCTTGGAGAACTTCCTGGATGGTAAAAAGGGTTTAATAAAGAGAGATTTTATAATGGAAATTCTAGCGTTATTAAAATCATTGCCTGTTATCAACGCTGCATGGGGAATAGCAGAAAAGGCCATAAACAGTTTTAAATCTATTGAAGAAGATAAGTGGGTAAACCTTCGCTATCCAGAAGAAAGTGGCCTGCAGAAAAAAATGTCGGATGAAGGCTATGATCTCCGATGGTCCCTTGATAATAAAGTAGCAGTGAGAACTGAGGCAGAGGGATATGAAATTGTAAAAGTACGAGATGGAAAGAAAATTTATATAATAAGAATGAGAGATAATCCGGACAATCAAACTTTATTAAAAAAGAAACGCTCTTAATTAAAAAATTAGAAAGACCAGTAATGGAACACCATCTAGATCATAAAGTCGTTCTCGGAACAGATCCTGAACATAAAAGCCTGTACAGTTGGTTTCTGAGGGAGATCGGAGACAAAGTCAGTAAATACGCTTGTGATCAAATACCGTGGCAATGGACTCAATATTTCACTCTGTCTGAAATCAGATTGATATCAAGGATAGAAGTCGAAGAAGAACGCGATAGCGATAATAATAAAACAACTGAAACTGAATCTATCGTTGCACGTCTAAAGCCTGGTCAGATCATAAACAACCAGTTTGATAGAGACACAAAATACTCAATGTTCGGCACTAATCGCTCTATTACAGAATTCGATCTTCATATATCCCCAACCGCTGATAAAAAAGAGCAAGGATGTTCTGTGTGGGGATGTGTTAGCTACACTTCTGAGATAGATTTCCGTACAGACACACAACCTGACTCGATCACTTTCTATCTAAAGGTCAGTACAGAAACATTCAGCCGCTATGTACAGAGATTACGCGAAAAATCCATTACGTCAGGGCTATTTAGAGTTGGTAGTGTCGCTGGTTTTTATTCGGAATGGTCGCCCTCCATATCCACCTCAAATATTAAGGTTTTGACGAGCTATAAGGAGGATCATCCTGTTGAGATAACTGAGGGATGTGAAATCATCCCACCCCGCCTTGGTTCTGTAGGTGAGGCCGAGCTTTTTCTCTACAGTGAACAGAAGTTTTACATTCCTCCGGTAGAAGATTTTAATGACGGTTCGGAAAACGATATGGAGGCAGAATCCATTGGACCTACACCATCTTCCAATACGCATCCATCTGCACAGATTGCGGATGCTAGGATTATTGCAACTCTTAAATCGCTGCGCTTTGCGGCTTGGCTTATTGCAGGATTGCTCCTCTTAATCCTATTAAAATAATAAAAAGACCAGCTTAATTCTCCGTTTATCCAAATATCTCCGGCGGTATTTGTTCAAACGTCAACGCTCAATCGCAATCATTTCAATGGCATGTGGCTGGATGAAACGCGGTGAATTGTTCATGGGTCATGCTGCCAGCATCAATTTCCAGCTTTCAAATGCTGCCCCATTATTCTCCGATCATCGCTATGCGTTGAGCAGAGAATTTTAAAATACGAGCAAAAACGCTTATGCGTTGACGCGGAGAAGATGGACGTCAACGCATGTTTTTATGAATCAAATCAGTGATCTAGGAAAAAGCCGCCATTCGAGAAGTTTAAACTTTCGCGTGGCTACCCAGCCGTAAATCTATAAAAACACAAGCCCTACTCAAGCTAAGTAATTGATCTGATTCAATACTGGTTTCGTGGAAAAAATGGTGCCGGCTGAGGGATTTGAACCCCCGGCCTTCGGTTTACAAAACCGCTGCACTACCCCTGTGCTAAGCCGGCATGCCTGAAAAAGGCGTTGGAGGGCTTGGTTATACAGCGTGTCGGGGGCCGGGGCAATAATATTTGATGGGGTTTGCAGGCCAAAATCTCAAACAGATAAAGGCCTTGGCCAGCGATGCCGGCCAGCCCCGGACCCTTGGCATGAAGCCGTTGTAAACATTTGGGAAACATTCGCCTTTCCCGTATAAATCTGGTAGATTCTTAACAGGGGGTGGTGAACGCTGCCTCCGGGGCGGTTTTGCGCCGTTTTGTCTCTAACCGTTTGCGCCTGAACATCTTTATCCGGATCGTTACGCCATGGCCGATAAACCAAATCATACGACGCACGACACCGCGATGGGCTTTGGCATGCTGGGCCTGGTCCTGCTGGGTGTGGGCTGGCTGATCTGGCGGGTGCAGGAATATAATATCAAGAACATCTTCCGCTGGATTCGCTGGAGCGAAATGTGGGTTGTGTCCTGGTTTGTGGATGATAAATACACGATAATGGTCGACGGCCGGGCTTATAATTTCAAGGATGCCATGAACCAGCTGGGCAGCGCCACGCCCAAAGAGCTGGACGGGTTTTACGGCCTGTTTTCACTGATCGCGATGGATGCCCTGAAATGGCCGATGCTGGGCATCATCGCCTTTATGGCGTTCTGGGCCTACAGCAAAGGTCCCAAAACCCAGTATCGCCGCAAGATGAGCCTGGAAGGCCTGATCGGCGCGCAGGCGCTGAACTTCCCTATCATCAGCCCCTTTATCAAATTCAATCCGTCCAAACAAAAGCAACGCGCCCCCGGCGCGCCTGTCCCGGCCGAACTGCCTTTGTTCGCGGAGGCGCTGGGGCCGGAAGAATGGCTGGCCTATAACCAGATTCCAATCCCGGACGGAAGGGTCAGTGAATATGAATCCTACCTGGCCTTCGCGCGGCAACTGGGTCCGCGCTGGCGCGGCACCAAACAATTGCTGCCTTATAAACAGGTTCTGCTGGCCGCGTTTTGCCTGAAGGCGGCACGGAAACGCAAAGACTCCGACGAAATGCTGGGCCGCCTTGCCGCATGCTGGGACAGTAAAAAATCCCTGCAACTGGGCCGTGACCGCAAACTTCTGAACGATGCGCGCAAGGTATTGCGTGATAACGGCCTCGCCGGAAAAACCCTGGCCGTCTGCAACCAGCACGCGTTTGAAACGACGGCGCTGCTGCGCGGCCTGCTGCATGCGCGCTCCGAAGGCGGTGTTCTGGCGCCCGCGCAATTCGTCTGGCTGCGCGCGCATGACCGCCTGTTGTGGTACGCGCTGAACAATCTCGGCCGCCAGGCCTTCCATATGGAAGCGTTGGGCGCCATGTCGCATTTCAAGGCCGAACGCCTGACACAGCGGCCCATTCCGAAACCGAAGGTGGACAACGCCATCGGCACCATCGCGAAATACATCGCCTCCCCCCGCGCGCGGCCGATTCCGCAGCTGGACTACAGCGATTCAAAGAACAAACGCGGCGTCAAAAAACCCGCAGGCAAGAAGACGGCGAAAAAAGCTTAAAACATTCACATTAAACTTGAGGAACCACGGCCATGAGAAAACGTCAGATCGAAAGTGTACGCAAGGATATCGCCCCCAGCGCCAGCGTCGTGGACAACACGCTGATCCTGTCCCTGCCTGATGCAATCACGCCTGTGGTCTGGCGCCTCGACCTTGGCCAGACGAAAGCATCTGCGCTGGAAGTGCGGGAAAAGGAAGGGATGCATATGCTGATCCTGAAAACGCCGCGCGGCGATGTCAACGAAATCGCCCCCTATGATAACAAACAGGACGCTGTGCGCGCCCTGATGGCGGTCGGCCATGCCATGGAACGCGCCGAAAGCCTCAGAACGCCCGCGAATGACGGTCGCACCCTGCCCGCCATTGTCGGCGAACCCCGCCGCCGCCGCAGTTTCGTCGGCAAGAGTTTAAGCGCCCTTGCCGCTGTCGTGGTCATTGCGCTGGTGATGACCCTGATCATGAATATCGGCCCGCGCCGCGCCGGCATGCCGTCTGCCGAAACCGCATCAGGCAACAGCGAGGCCGCCATCGCCCCGGCAACGGGCGGCGAGCCGGTCTCGGCTGATGCATTCCTGCAACAAAACAGGTAATAAGACCTTTGATTTCATGGTGTTAACCGTATCGTAAAGCTATTCTGGCATACTCTAGAACACAGGCATTGTTGGCGAAATGGCATTAGACCAGAGAAAATATGAACGAAAACATACGGATGTCCTGCGGGACATCCGGCCAATGTATGTGCGTCTGGGCGATTGGCTTACGGGGTCGTCCAACGCCTTCGCCGTGTTTTTCATGGCCGGCGCCGCGATCTATTATTACCCCCCTTTACGCAGCGCCGCCGACCTGATCCTCTTTTTCATGCTGATTTATTTCTGGTGGCTGACCCTGCGCGATCGCTCGCTTGCCTTCAAACTGCCGCTGGGTGCGAAATACAAGGATAAACGCAATGTCGGTCCAGGCCGCAGTGGCAAGGGCGACGGCATCCTCTATCTCGGCAATGTCGAAAAAACCAACGAGGAAGTATGGTTCGGCAACTCTGACGCGCGGACCCACATCCTTTATCTCGGCACGACCGGTTCCGGTAAGACAACGGGCTTGAAATCGATCGTGTCCAATGCCCTGACCTGGGGCTCTGGCTTCGTCTATATCGACGGTAAGGCCGATACGGATCTGTGGTCGTCCCTGTCCTCGCTCGTCCGCCGCTTCGGGCGCGACGACGATCTGCTGGTGCTGAACTACATGACCGGCAACTCGGATCTGAAAGCGCCGTCCAACACCATGAACCCGTTCAGCTCGGGCTCCGCTTCCTACCTGACTAACATGCTTGTCAGCCTTATGCCGGACGCCGAAGGCGACAACGCGATGTGGAAAGAACGCGCCGTATCGCTGATTGGCTCGCTGATGCCGGCATTGACATGGAAGCGCGACAACCAGGAAATTCCCATGTCGGTCGGCCTGATCCGGAACGCCCTGACCCTGCCGAACGTCGTGAAACTCAGCCGTGATAAGGCAGTGCCGGAAATCCTGCGCGCCGGTATCCGCGGCTATCTTGATACACTGCCGGGCTATATCGACGCCGCCTTCGACGACGAAGGCAAGGAAAAGCCCGCCGGCCCCGACAACCCAGGTTACGATACGACGACGCCGCGCCAGCAGCACGGCTTCCTGTCGATGCAGTTCACCCGCTCCCTGCAATCGCTGGGTGACGATTACGGCTACATCTTCGATACCCAGGCCGCCGACGTCGACATGGTGGACGTCGTCCTGAACCGCCGCATTCTCGTCGTTCTGATCCCTGCGCTGGAAAAATCCGCCGACGAAGCCGCCAACCTCGGCAAGATCGTCGCCGCCACCATCAAGGGCATGATGGGTTCGACCCTCGGCGCGACCGTCGAAGGTGAATCCGCAACCGTCATCGAAAACAAGCCGACGCAATCCTCCACGCCGTTCATGTGCGTGTTTGACGAGGTCGGTTACTACGCATCGTCGGGCATGGGCGTCATGGCCGCCCAGGCGCGTTCCCTCGGCTTCAGTCTCGTCTTCTCCGCGCAGGATCTGCCCGCAATGGAAAAACGAATTAAGGAAGAAGCGCGCTCCATCGCCGCGAACTGTAACATCAAGCTGTTCGGCAAGCTGGAAGACCCGACCCAGACCAAGGAATTTTTTGAGAAGACCGTGGGTTCCGCTATGGTCATGGAATCCTCAGGTTTCCAGCTGGCCAGCAACAGCCGCTCCACCGGCACCTACTACGATAACCTGCAGGCCAGCCTGCAGCTGCGTCCCCGCGCCTCCTATGACGGGCTGCGCGCGTTCAAGGAAGGCCAGGCGGTCATCGCATTCGGCGAGATGGTGGTCGACACCACCATGTACAATTCCGACCCCGGCATGGCCAAGGCGATGCGCGTGACGCGCTTCATGGCCCTGCCGCCGCCGGATGACAATATGCTCAAACACGCCGCCACTATCACCAAGGTGCGCGACCTGATGGTGCACAAGACATGGACGGCGATGAAGGCCGATGTCGCCGCATCAACCCCAGAAGACATCCAGGCCATGGCCGATACCTTCGCGCATAAAAACGCGATCAGGATTAACCCATCCGAGCGCGGCATGGCCGCCATCGCCAGCGTCTTCGCCCTGACCAATTCCCTGGATTCGGTTGAGGAAGCATCCTCCAGCACGATCGCACCGAAACCCGCCGCTGCCCCTCTGGCCGCCACGCGCGCGCCGGGGACGCTGCCGCCTGTGGTTTCGCAACAACAGGATGGCGGCGATGTCCCGCCTTTGGCAGCCACCAGGCCGACAACCGGCACGCCGCTCAAAACACCGTTGTTCAAAAAGCCGCCAACGGCGCCTGAAACGCCTGCCGCGCTGCCAGCTGAAACACAAGCCGCAGCACCGCAGCAGCAATCCTCCGGCAACCCGATGGGCTTCTTCAGCAAGGGCAAGACAACACCCCCCGCTCAGCCCTCCGAAACCCCGCCTGCCGCGCCTGTGGCTGAACAACCCCCGGCTGCGCCGCCGGTCCAGCGCACAACCCTCGACCAGGACACGCAGGACATCCTGAAGAAAGCGGGCGAGGACGCGCGCAAGGCCCTTCTGAAAGAAAAAGATGACATCGGCGCCGCGGAGTAGTTACGAGTTGCGAGTTGCGAATTGCGAGAGTCCTGTAACTCGCAACTCGCAACTCGCAACTTCCAACTCTCAATCCGGCAACGCCTTCTACATCATCCTGCTCGGTGTCGTGCTGTTCGGCGCGCTGATGTTCACCTTCAGCAAGGGCGCACGGCAGGGATCCACCAATCTCTCTCAGCGCCAGGTGAAGCTGGCCATATCCGACACGCTGGACTATGCCCAGAGCCTGGAACGCGCGACCGACCGGCTGCTGACCAACAGTATCTCCGAAAGCGACATCTGCTTCGATACCGATGCCTGGGGCAGCAATGCCTATAACTATGCCGCATGCTCCGACGACAAAAACCAGGTATTCAGCCCGGCGGGCGGCGCGGCAAGCTTCAAGGCGCCTGTGGACGGGCTGGGGAGCAACAGCCTGACATGGACGTTCACGGGCGCGCAGTCCTATGCCGGTGTCGGGACCGATTGCGCCGCGGACCAGAGCTGCAAGGACCTGGTCGCCGCGATTGACGGGATCAGCCTTCAGGCCTGCCTGGCCATTAACACCGAACTTGGCATCGACAACCCGTCCGGCGCGCCGCCCAGTGCCGCGCAGATCTCGCTGACCGACCCGTTTAAGGGCGTATTCGCCACGCCCGCGAACCATATCAACGTCGCCCAGCTGAACGGCAAATCGAGCGGCTGTTACCATGAAACCAATACCGGCCAGTACATATTTTACCATGTGCTGATCGCGCGGTAATCACATCCGCTCCGGCACCGCAATCCCGATCAGGTCCAGCACAGTCTCCAGCGTTTTCAGCGTCAGCGCGCAGAGCGACAGACGGCTGTTGCGCACAGCCTGATCTGTTTCCGACAGGATATGGCAGGAGGCGTAGAAGCTGCTGAATTGCTGCGCTACGCGGAAGGCGTAATCGCAGAGATGATGCGGCATGTAGTGGCGCAAAGACGCCGACGCCACATCCGGGAATTCTGTGAGCAGCAGCGCCAGCGCACGATCCGCGTCTTGCAATATCAACCCCGTTTCTTTCCATTCCCCTGCCTTGCGCAGCAGCGATTTGATCCGCACGGTCTGATACAACAGATACGGCCCGGTCTTGCCTTCGAAACTGGTCAGGCGGTCGAGGTCGAACACGTAATCCACCTGCCGCTGGTTCTGCAGATCGGCGAATTTGATCGCGGCGATTGCAACCTTATGCGCGATATCTTTCATCTCCGCCTCAGGCATATCCGTGGCCACCCCGGCCTCCGCCATGCGCAGCCTGGCTTTCTCAATCGCCATCTCCAGCAGGTCTTCCAGCTTCATCACGCCGCCGGCGCGGGTCTTGAACGGTTTGCCGTCCGTGCCGTTCATGGTGCCGAACCCGGCATGGGTCAGCTCCACGGAGTCGGGCACGATCCCCGCCATCACCGCCGCGCGAAACACTTGTTCAAAATGCAAATGCTGGCGCTGGTCCACCACATAAATCACCTTCGCAGGGCTATACAGATCCATCCGCTCCACCAGCGTGGCAAGATCGGTGGTGCCATACATCACCGCGCCGTCACGCTTGTACAGGATCAGCGGCGGAAATTCCTTGGTGTCGTCATTGCGTTTCAGCGGAATGATCAGCGCCCCGCCATCCTCCACCGCGTAAGCTTTTTCCTGTAGTTTTTCAACCATCGGCGCGATCAGGTCATGGACATCGGCCTCCCCCTTCCACAGGTCGAAATGCACGCCGAGCGCGGCATAATTGCGCCGCATGCCACGGACCGAGGCCTCGCGGATCACTGTCCACAGCCGGAAATAATCGCCCTCTTTATTCTGGATGCGCGCCGTCGCATCCAGCGCGCGCGCTTTGCGTGCCTCGTCTTCCTTGCACGCCGCCGACACGCGCGGATACATATCGCTGAGCTCCTGCATCAGCGCATCGACCGTAGCATCGTCGTCGAGATTGATCCCGGCCACGCGTTCGGCCTCGCCCGTGTCGATATATTCGCTGATGATCATCCCCATATGGGTGCCCCAGTCGCCCATATGCACGTCACCCAGGGTCTTATACCCGGCAAACCCCATGATCCGCCGCACGGAATCGCCGATGATCGCCGTGCGCAGATGCCCGACATGCATGGGTTTGGCGATATTCGGCCCGCCGTAATCGATGACCACCGTCGCCCCCTGCCCTTCATCACCCGCGTTCAGGCGCTTGTCCTGCGCCGTATCTTTCAAAAACTGCGCCAGGAACGCATCCGTGATTTTCAGATTGATAAAGCCCGGCCCGGCGATTTCCACCAAACTGAACACTGCCTGTTCTTTCAGCTTCGCAACAATTTCCTCCGCCACCGCGCGCGGATTTTTCCTCGCCTGCTTCGCGGCGGACAGCGCGCCGTTGCATTGAAACTGCGCGAGGTCCGGGCGGTCGGATACACGAACCGTCCCCAGCACCGCATCCAGCCCGCAGGCCACAAACGCCTGCCCCACAATCCCGCTCAATGTCTGTGTCAGCGATGTCATATCGTCTGTGTCTCTTTCCCGTGCAATTGGCCGTTTACGGTTTTAACGCCTGTTGTAAAAGATTGAAATGAAAAGATTTTATACGGAGCTATCAGTCCGTTCGACGGTGTTTTTGTTTGCAGGCGCGGATCAAGGCAACCGATGCACAAAGGTTTGAGATATTTGGGATTTTGAGGATTGTATAGTCTGTTTGAGGGTTTTTTGAAATTTTTATGACTGAACTCCATTTCATAATTCCGTTTTTTCACGCAGTATCATCCTTTCCGATAACACCGCAAACTTTATCTTGTTTCAGCTTATCAGATAAAGGATTTAATTCCTAATATTTTGTTGTTCTTATTTTTGAAATACGCCTTGCTCTGCATGAATAAAACCCTGCCGATATGGTGGAAACCTTGTAGGAACGTGCATCACCACCCGGCATAATGGTCGGCTTGCCCAAAAATTGCCTTACCGGCTGGCATCTGATAAATTCCATAAAAAACTTAAGGCGCATTCATGCATAGATTCACTAAAGATTGGCCGGACATACGCGACATGGAGGATTTATCGCCTGAGGATCAATTGCTCTTCAAACGGGCGTTTGAAGAGCCGGGCGTATTACGGACCTTCAACAGGGTGTGCCGTGAGTATCTCACAGAACTATGGCCGACCCCGGATAATCCCTGCCCACAGGCGCTCATCCACATTTCCGCCTTCACGCTTGTTGTCACGCGTTTGCACGAGAATAACACCGTAAACGGCGCGAAGCGCCAGGCGACACTGCTTAATGGAGACGGTAATTACATGGCGTTTCAGGGTGAAGCGGGCAAGGGTTTCAACAACGGTGTTACAGAGGCACGTTTTTACAATGGCCCATTGATGGAAAACGCATTCTATCTTCTGTCCCAGTTTGATGACGTCATTCAGCGAATTGAGGAAAAGATGAGTGATGAAGACGGGCTGGATGAACGCCGGATCCGGGAATACTTCGCCCAAAAACGCTTTAACCCCTGATCCACGCCGCCACGTCGAACAGAATGGTCAGTGACATTTCCGTGATGCCGATGCAGATGGCCGCGGCCATCGCACCCAGTTCCCATGGCAGTTTCAGCGCGCGCATCGCCGTATAGCCGAACAATGCGTAGCTGTAGAGGCTGATCACTGTGATCACGCCATAGGTGGAAACCCATTGCTGCCCGGCGGCCAGCATGAGGAGGATGGGCACGGATGTCACCGCGCCGTTGATGGACAGCCAGTTGGCGGCGGTGATAAAGCGCGGGAAATCATCCGCCTTGCCCATGGATTCCGCCGCCTTCGACGCGAAGGCGTAAACCAGCGCCAGCACGGCGGCATCCCGCACGATATACAGCAAGATAATGGTAAATGGCGAAAGCCCCGCAATCTCCGGCCGCTGCGCCATAAACACGCCGATCATCCCCACCGGAAACAGGCACACCGGCCACAGATAGGACATCCACATGCCGCGGCGGTCGTTGCCAAACCGGTCGATGCCGCGCTTCATAAAGAGGGAAAGTTCGAGAACACCCGAGAGGTGTTGTTTGAATGTTTGCATTGTCATCCCGCAGCGTAGCGGAGGGATCTGCACAATTGAGAACTTTACCCCGCAGCGCGGATCCCTCCGCTACGCTGCGGGATGACAGATTTTAAACGTCGAGATTGGTGACTTTTAACGCGTTATCCTGGATGAACTTCCGCCGTGGCTCCACAATATCGCCCATCAGGGTGGAGAAAATCTCGTTCGCTTTCTCCGCGTCCTTGATCGACACCTGCAGCAATGTGCGGATATTCGGGTCCAGCGTGGTTTCCCACAACTGCTCGGGGTTCATTTCACCAAGACCTTTATAACGCTGGATGGTCAGGCCCTTGCGGCCCAGCTGCATCACCGCGTCATACAGCCCGCTCGGGCCGTTGACGGTGGCGTGGATTTTGGCGGGTTTTGCGTCCGTTCCGGTTTTGTCCGCCAATTCCGCATCGCCTTCAAAGTTTTCAACCAGCCATTCCCGTGCACCGTTCAGGCGGATGGCCTCCGGCGAGCGGATATGATCCGGCGAAATGCGGATGCGTTCGGTGACGCCGCGCAACGTGCGCTTCAGGGCGTAGCCGCCAACGGCTGTGTATTCACAGGTCCAGCCGCGTTCGGCCTCCAGCGACAGGCGGTTCATATGGTCGGCCATGGATTGCGCGCGCTTTTTCGCCTCGTCTTCATTATGCAGCGCCTTTTCATCCAGCGCGCCGGCAATGGCGGCCTGTTCGATCGCCATTTTATTGCCGATCTTCTGGCCCAGCGTCTGCACGCTCTGCCGCACCGTGCGGGCGCGTTCGAGGAGGTCTTTCAGATCCGCGCCAAGGCGCACCTCGCCGCTCGCGTTTTTCAAAAGCGTATCGTCCAGCACCGCGTCGATCAGGTAATCGTCGAGAGCGGCTTCGTTTTTCAGGTAAAGCTCGGACGAACTGCCGCGTTTGACCTTAAACAATGGCGGCTGGGCGATATAGAGATAGCCCTTCTCGATCATCTCCCGCATATGGCGGTAGAAGAAGGTGAGCAACAGCGTGCGGATGTGGGAGCCGTCGACGTCGGCATCGGTCATGATGATGATTTTGTGGTAACGGATTTTATCGACCGAAAAATCCTCCATCCCGATTCCCGTGCCAAAGGCGGTGATCAGCGTGCCAAGCTCGTTATTGCCGAGGATTTTATCAAACCGCGCGCGTTCCACATTCAAAATCTTGCCGCGCAAAGGCAAAATTGCCTGGTATTTACGGTCCCGCGCCTGTTTCGCCGAGCCACCCGCCGAGTCGCCCTCGACGATGAAGATTTCGGATTTCGCCGGGTCACGCTCCTGGCAATCCGCCAGCTTGCCCGGCAGGTTGGAAATATCCATCACGCCCTTGCGGCGCGTCAGGTCGCGGGCTTTCCGCGCAGCTTCACGGGCATGAGCGGCGTCGATGATCTTGGTGACGATCGCCTTTGCGTCTTTCGGGTTTTCTTCGAGCCAGGTGCTCAAGCCTTCCTGGACAGCGGCGGACACCACCGGCTGCACCTCGGAGGACACCAGCTTGTCCTTCGTCTGGGACGAGAATTTGGGGTCCGGCACCTTCACCGACAGCACGCAGGTCAGGCCTTCGCGCATATCCTCGCCGGTCAGGGACAGTTTTTCCTTCTTGGTCAGGCCGGATTCATCGGCGTATTTGCCGATGGCGCGGGTCAGCGCGGCGCGGAAACCCTGTAAGTGCGTGCCGCCATCCCGCTGCGGGATGTTGTTGGTGAAGCACAGCATGGTTTCGTGATAGGCGTCCGTCCATTCCAGCGACGCCTCCACCGTGATGCCGTTCTGCTCATCCTTGACGGCGATCGGCTTCATCACGCGGCTTTTGTTGCGGTCCAGCCAGCCAACGAAGGCTTCGATCCCGCCTTCGAAATGGAAGCGCACCTCACGGCTAGGCTCGATGCGCGCATCGGTCAGGTAGATATTGACGCCGGAATTCAGGAAGGCGAGTTCGCGCAACCGATCTTCCAGCGTCTCGAAATCGAATTCGGTTTTGGTGAAGGTCGCGGGCGATGGCAGGAACGTGACCTCCGTGCCGTTGCGGTGTTCGGGCGGCAGATCGCGCATCGCCTTCAATGGCGCTTCGGCATCACCGTGCCGGAAGCGCATGAACCATTCCTTGCCCTCACGGTGGATTTTCAGCTCCAGCCGTTCGGACAGCGCGTTCACCACCGACACGCCGACGCCGTGCAGGCCGCCGGACACTTTATAGGAATTCTGGTCGAACTTGCCGCCGGCATGCAGCTGGGTCATGATAACCTCCGCCGCCGACACGCCTTCTTCCTTGTGAAGATCGACCGGAATGCCGCGCCCGTTATCGCGCACCGTGACGGAGCCGTCGGCATTGATGACGACATCCACGCGGTCGCAATGCCCGGCCAGCGATTCATCGATGGCGTTGTCCACCACCTCATACACCATATGGTGCAGGCCCGACCCGTCATCCGTATCGCCGATATACATGCCGGGGCGCTTGCGCACCGCGTCGAGGCCCTTCAGGACCTTGATCGACTCCGCGCCATACGCATTGGATGCATCTTCAATTTCGCTCATTTTTTTTGCTGTCTCGGCCATGATTTTAATCGTTCTTTTTATAAGAGAATCGCGTGATTTCGGATCTTCTTTATATATAGCATTCCAGCATCATAAACACACGTGAAATCGCCGTTTTTTACAGGTTTTTTATGCAATAATATCAAGAACTTAAAACAAGAAAAAGTTTAACCGCAGAGTCGCAGAGAGCGCAGAGAAAAAGCCGCGCGCAGCGCCATTAAGAATCTGAACCACTGAGCGCACTGAGGACACTGAGGCAGCGCAGTCTCAGTGTCCTCAGTGCGCTCAGTGGTTTAAAAAAGTATTTGCCTGCGGCGCTTATAAAACTCTGCGTTCTCTGCGCCTCTGCGGTGAAAACTATGCTGCACGTGGTGCTGAACCCGGCTGGATGATGCTTGATCTGACTTCGAATAAAGCGGGCGCGAACGGCAGGATGGCGTCGAACAGATTGCGGTCCGTCCCGGTCATCCACACCTGGCCGCCAAGCGACATCAGCAGACGATAAAGCCCTTCGCGCCGCATGTCGTCCAGATGGGCCGCGACTTCATCGAGCAGCAGAATCGGCGGCGCCCCCTTTTCACCCGTGATCAGGCAGCTATGCGCCAGAATGATACCGATCAAAAGTGCTTTCTGTTCCCCGGTCGAGCAATGCGCAGCCGGCATATCCTTCGCTGCGAACCATACGGACAAATCGCTTTTATGCGGTCCTGTCGCGGCGCCGCCCGTCTGCGCATCGATACGGCGGGAGTCTTTTAATTGATATTTATAAAGGTCTTCCACCTCCAGCGCCGGAACGCGCATCAGAAGCCCCTCAATCGTGCCGGTCATCGAAAGGCGCGCGCGTGGAAATAAACCGTTTTCGCCTGAGTCCGCGGCATCGCAGGCCTGCTGCAGTTTCTGCACGCATTCGATGCGGGCGGCGGCAATGGCGATGCCTGTCTCCGCCATCGTCATCTCCAGCCCATCCAGCCAGGCGGGATCGGGCCGTTCGTGTTCGCGCAGGATTTTGGACCGCTGCGCCATCGCGTTTTCAAACCGCGTGGTGCGGCCGGAATGCCCGGCGTCAAAGGCGAACACCAGCCGGTCCAGGAATTTGCGCCGGGAAGACGCCGTATCGAGGAATAGCCGGTCCATCTGCGGCGTCAGCCAGACGCAGGACAGGTAATCGGACAGGGCCGACTGGCTTTTGGTATCGCCATTGATGCGAACGATGCGCTTGTCGGTAGCAGGATCGCGCCCCGTGCCGATGCGGGTTGAGCCGTAGGGTGTTTCAACCTCCGCAGCCACAGCCCAGGATTCTGCCTGCCCGACACGCTGGATTTCAGCGGATTTCACGCCGCGCAGGCCGCGACCGGGCGACAATAAAGACACAGCCTCCAGCACATTTGTCTTTCCCGCCCCGTTCGGACCATACAGCACAACAGGCCCTGACACGAGGCCGCGAATATCCGCGTCTTCGTAACAGCGAAACTGCGCCAGGGAGAGAGAGGTAAGATAAGCCATAACCCGATTTAATCACAAAAATGCGCGAGGCGCAGTAAAGTTTTTTGAACCACTGAGCACACTGAGCGCACTGAGATATCGATGTTCTCAGTGCGCTCAGTGTGCTCAGTGGTTCAAAGTTTTTTAACGCGGAGGCCCGGAGACCCGGAGAAGTATAAAAACTCCGTGTCTCCGGGTCTCCGCGTTAAAACTGAAAAAATGCCTGCGGCGCTTTAGCTGCCGGAAAGATCCATGATCAGGCACATCATCGGGTTGGGATGGTCGTGTTCGTTGAATTCGAACAACGGGCGGAAACCCAGTTTAAAATAAAAGTCGCGGGTTTTGGCGTAATGCATGTCCGGGCTGCGGTCGCTGACCGTGTTGACGATCATCTGGCGGCAGCCTTTGGACAGCGCATGCGTCCGCGCCCGTTCGAACAGCATCGTGCCGATGCCTTTATTGTGATGATGCGGATGCAGGCCCAACCACCAGATCTCGGCCGTTGTATCAAAATGATATTTCAATGCGATCAGGCCGACGCCTTCATCCTGCACATAGGCGGCGAAGGCGTCCTTGCCGCGCACATGGTCGATGTAACCCTGGTTGTCGCCCTGCTCCCCGAACCATTCGGGCAGTGCCCGGATGATGACATCCGACATGCCCGAACGGGCAGAATGCGCGGCCAGTTGTTCAATTGTAATTCCGTCCATCATGATATTATATAGAAAACCAATTAAAAAATTAACCCTTTTAAGAGCTCAGGTGCCACAAGAATAAGCATCAGAAAAACAATGATTTTCTGCAAAAAATTTACATTGGATGAAGCGGTAAAATCATCCACATCATAGGGTTGACCGGATCGGTTTCATTGAATTCGAATAGGGGTTCAAAACCGCAACCTTCATAAAACTTTCTAGTCCGCGCATAATAAGGGTCGTCACTTCGACTGCTGACAGTGTTCAAGATCATTGCTGTGCAGCCCTTTTGGCAGGCATGGTTTTTTGCCTGCTCAACCAGTGCATTGCCTGTGCCCTGACCATGAAAATCAGGATCGACGCCCAGCCACCAGATTTCCGCCGTTTTGTTGAAATGATATTTAAGGGCGATCAGGCCGATAACCATGTCATTAATGATCGCTGCAAAAACATCCTTATCGGCGATATCTTGTATATAAACACGGTTGGATTCCGGCATGCCGAACCAGTCGGGCAGCCTTGTTATGATGCGTTCACAGGCAGCGGATTTTTCAGCAGGAAAGGCTAAAGAAGAAATCTGTATGGATGATGTCATATTTTAAAACGAAAAAAATTTTTCTATTCCCCAAATTGTCATCCCGGCGAAGGCCGGGATCCATACGCTCTTTCAGCATCACAAACGGCTGATAATGGTCGTAGAGTGCACTCTATGACCATTATCGCCTTTTAATCCTGGCCGCACTATCCTATGGATCCCGGCCTTCGCCGGGATGACGTCACATATTTTTAGCAGCAATTAGACGCGCAACGGCATCAGCACATAAAGCGCCGAGGTGTCGCTGGTGTCCTGGATAATCGTCGGGCTGGCCGCGTCCGCCAGGCGCAGGCGGCAGCCTTCGCCTTCGATCTGGCTGGTGATGTCCAGAAGGTAACGGGCGTTGAAGCCGATTTCCATGTTGTCGTTGCCGTGGCCCTCCAGGTCTTCGGTCGCACTGCCCGCATCCGGCGAGTTGGCGGAGATGGTCGCCGTATTGCCGTTCAGGGTCAGCTTGATCGCGCGGGACTTCCCGTCGGAGATCGTCGAGACGCGGTCGATGGCGCCGGAGAATTTCTTCGGGTTGACCTCGAACACCTTGTCGTTGTTCGCCGGGATCACCTGCTCATAATTCGGGAAGGTGCCGTCGATCAGTTTGGAGGTCAGCACAATATGGTCGAAGGCGAAACGGATTTTGCTTTCCGACAGGCTGATGCGGATGGAATCCGCAGCCTCATCCACCAGCTTGCGCAGCTCGACGATGGTCTTGCGCGGCACGATCACGCCCGGCATGCCTTCCGCCCCTTCGGGCAGCGGCATTTCGAAACGCGCCAGGCGATGGCCGTCCGTCGCGACCGCGCGCAGCACTTTCACGCCGTTATTATCTGCCTGATGCATATAAATGCCGTTCAGGTAATAGCGGGTTTCTTCTGTAGACATGGCAAACTTGGTGCGGTCGATCAGCGCGCGCAGCTCGGCGGCGGGCAGGTCGAACGAAGCCGGCAGTTCCGCCTTGGCGATTTCCGGGAAATCAGCAACCGGCAGGCAGCTGAGTTTGAAGGTCGAGCGTCCGGCTTTCACCGTCATGGTGTTGCGGCTGCCATCCAGTTCGATGGTAACATCGCCATCCGGCATTTTGCGGATGATGTCGTGCAGCGTGTGCGCGGGCGCGGTGATCGCGCCCGGCGTATGGATTTTGGCGGCGACCGATTCGTTGATCTCCAGATCCATGTCCGTTGTGGTCATGGCGAGGGCGCCGTCCGCGCCTTTCAGCAGGACGTTCGACAATATCGGAATGGTGTTCCGCCGCTCCACCACGCTCTGCACATGGTTCAGTGACCTTATCAACGCGGCGCGTTCAATCGTCAGCTTCATGGGGCATCTTTCCCTGAAAATCTCGTCAATTTATGAATATGATTCGAGAGTATACGGCAGAATGGCCGGACGCAAGGGGGTTTGAGGCTTTAGACCCTGATCATGCACATTTCCAGCGCCGCAGGCAGAAAGCTTTAACCACAGAGAGCACAGAGTTAGAAAGAGGACACAGAAACTCCGTGCTCTCTTTCTAACTCTGTGCTCTCTGTGTCCAAAAATTTTTACCACAAAGGCACGAAGGACACAAAGAATCACAAAGCCTTAGTGTAACTTTGTGGCTTTGTGGCGAAGCGCCTTATCGCCTGCGGCGCTTCAGCCCGTCAGCGCCCGGCGGATGACTTCGACATCCTGCGCGATAGAGGTGTCGTCCACCATCAGCTCGTCGATTTTGCGCACGGCATGCATGACGGTGGTGTGGTCGCGGCCGCCGAACTTCCGGCCGATTTCCGGCAGGGACCGCGCGGTCAGTTGTTTTGCCAGATACATCGCGACCTGGCGCGGTCTTGCGACCTGGCGCGCGCGGCGGGCGGAATGCATATCGGTCAGGCGGATATTGTAATGCTCCGCGACTTTACGCTGGATCTCGTCGATGGTGATACGGCGGTCATGCGCGCGCAGCAGGTCCTGCAATACATCCTGCGTCGATTCCAGCGTAACGACTGTCTTCGTTACATCAGCATGCGCGACGATGCGGTTCAGCGCACCTTCCAGTTCGCGGATGTTGCTGGTGACTTTCAGCGCCAGGAATTCAAGCACCGCATCCGGCACGCTCGCATTCAGCAAAGCACGTTTGGATTGCAGGATGCCAAGGCGCAGCTCATAGGTCGTTGGCTGGATATCCGCAACCAGGCCCCAGGCCAGGCGTGAGCGCAGGCGTTCTTCAAGGCCCAGCAAATCCGAAGGCGGTTTGTCGGCGGTGATGACGATCTGCTTGTTCTGGTCGACCAGCGCGTTGAAGGTGTGGAAGAATTCTTCCTGCGTCGCTTCCTTGCCCGCCATGAACTGGATGTCGTCCATCATCAGCACGTCGACGGAACGGAAGGTTTCTTTAAAAGCCATCGTATCCTTGGCTTTCAGCGCGCGCACGAACTGGTACATGAATTTTTCAGCGGACAGATACATCACCGTTTTTTCAGGCCATTGCGCGTTGATCGCCTGGCCGATGGCATGCATCAAATGGGTTTTGCCGAGGCCGACACCGCCATACAGGAACAGCGGATTGAAAGGCACGTTCTGGCTTTCGACGATGCGGCGCGCGGCGGCATGGGCCAGCGCATTGGAACGGCCAACGACGAATGTATCGAAGGTGAAGCGCGGATCGAAATTCGAGCACAGCTGGAACGGATCGTCCAGTTCACGCGGTTTCGCGTTCTGGTTGGATTTCAGGGATTTTTTCGGTTCGTCTTCCGAAGGCTGCGCGTTCTGAACAACGACGATTTCCAGGCGTTTGATGTCATGGCTGCGCTCGGCGCACATCTCAAGGATGCGGGCGGCATAATGCGTTTGAATCCAGTCGCGCATGAAACGGGTGGGAACGGACACTTCCAGCGTACCGTGATAGCAGGCACGCAGAGTCAGGGGTTTCAGCCAGCTGCGGAACACGGCTTCGCCGAATTCAGGACGCAAATCGCTGTGCACGCCCTTCCACAGGTCGCGGATTTCCGGCTTCGGAATGAACGATTCCCCCGCGAAATCATCCCTGCGTACTGTCGAACCTGTTGCCGGAGCATCGGACATGACCTGGTATTCTCCCTAAAAAAAGTAAAAGTCCACACATTTCCCGGCCCAAACCATGAACCGGACACAAAAAAACCCCTTAGCCACCACACGATAGCGGTGACTGGTCTTGCTGTTTAAACTTAAGCGGTTTTTTAAAAGTTACAGACGGAACATAAGGCCAAAATACCTTCAAGCGTTCTGCCTGCCTCCCCTCTCCCCTATAGAGTATTATAAAAAATACCCACGTCCTGACGGGCAAACAGGTAATGCCGTGATGACATCCGAAGCGACCCGAAGAAAACGATATTTTCATTACATCGAGGAGGTGTGTACGTCACTTTTTCGCCACATCTCATCGACAAAAATGAGCCTAATCGCATTTTTTGGCCTTTGCAATGAGATCAAACAGGGAACAAATCAAAAAGAAATTTTCAAAAATAGAGATTTTTGTCCAAAGAGTAACGGCCCGTGGAATGTTTTCCACAGGCACAATAAAGATTGTGTCTTTATTTGGGAGTTACTTCAGCCCGTCTTCAGGGCTTTAATACGCGCCGACAGGCGCGAGATTTTGCGTGATACGTTGCGCGCATGGGCCAGGCCTTTGGCGGCGCCGCGCTGCATTTCCGGACGGGCCGTTACAAAAGCGGCCTCTGCCTGCTTCGCGTCACCCGATGCAATTGCCAGTTCGACCTTCTTGACGATGGTGCGGATACGGCTGCGGCGTGCGCCATTGATGGCGGCGCGGCGCGCATTGCGGCGGATACGGGTTTTTGCAGACAGATGATTAGCCATGTTTAGCCCTTTTTAAAGCGTTGTTCATGGCACGACATTGCATCAAGCGCGCTATCCCAGCCATGAGAATGATCCACATCTTTTACGCGTTTGCCCACATGATTGTCAAGCAAATTGGGGAAAAAATATAAAGGTCAGGAACCCTTGTAAATCAAGGGTTTCTAGCGGGGTGAGACGGTCAGCCGTACGCGTGTGCGCGCCTGTTCCAGGCTGGTCTGGACGCTCATCTGTTCGTTCTGGCGGGTGAACAGGCCAGGACCGGTTTTAACCCAGCCCAGCTGCGGCAGGGTACGGTCGTAAAAATCCTGGACCGCCGCCCCGTCAATATCAGGTTTTTGCGCCAGGGCGGTGGATTCGGCGATCCGGCCTTCCGGCTTGTCGAATTCCATATCCCTGCCCGGCACTTCATTCATGCCCGGCATCATCGGAACATCGCTCAAAATCGTGAAAAAGCGGGTTTCGCCCTGGAAAGATGCCTGCGCCAAAGCGGGCAGAGAGGCCAGCACCAGAGTCAAGATCACAGCCAAGCGGATGATTGTCATGGCAAACAGCCTATCCTATCGTTGTTTGCGCGGGCAATAGAAGGTGGAGCGCCCGCCCTGTGTTATCCGCAGGATGCCCCCTGTCTTTGCGATGTCGCAGGTGCAGCCGGGGCAGGCCTTGCCTTCCTTGTCGTAGACCGCCAGCTGTTGCTGAAAATACCCCAATTCTCCATTGGCGTGGCGGTAATCGCGGAACGACGTGCCGCCTGCCGCCACCGCTTTTTTCAAAACGGTTTTTACACAGGCAGCGAGTGTTTCGGCCTTCGCGCCTTTGATCTTTCCCGCTTCCGTTTCGGGATCGATGCCTGCACAGAACAATGCCTCGCACGCATAGATATTGCCGACGCCCGCCACAAGGCGCTGATCAAGCAAAGTCACTTTGATATTGCTTTTACGCCCCTTCAATGCATCCGCCAGCACCGGCCCGGAAAATTCATTACCGAGCGGTTCCGGCCCCATTTTTTTAAAGGCGGGATGAAAATCCAGTTCATGCGCATGCACGACAAATGCCATGCCGAACCGGCGCGGATCGCGAAAAACCAGCTGCACGTTTTTTTTCGTGACCATCACAAAATGATCGTGTTTTTCAGGGTTTTTATGCTGCCCCTTCGCATGAATCATCACCCGCCCCGACATGCCGAGATGCAAAACGAACACGTCGCCGGATTTCAAATGCGCGAGAATATATTTCGCGCGCCGCGTCACATGCTCGATGCGCTGCCCTTCCAGCCGCCGCACTAAATCTTTTGCAAACGGGGTGCGCAATCCTTCGCGGTGCAGCGCGACCGATGCAATGAAATCGCCGGACAACGCCTCATCCATGGCGCGGACAACGGTTTCAACTTCGGGGAGTTCGGGCATGTCAGGGCTGTGGCGTGAGTAAGGTAGGTTCTATCTTTTCCCGTACCGCTTGCACTTCGTCATCGTAGACTTTCTGGTTGGCGGTATCGATAAGGCGAATAGTCCCAATTTCATTTAAATCACCAAGAATGCCCTTATACTGAAAGTTAAGCGCTACACCGGCCCAACCCCATAGCGCCGCAATGCGCGTTTCATCATTTTGGCTGGATCGTATAATGTTTTTGAACAGCGGTAGGATTTGCCCTGCAATATCCGCGTCGCTTCCTGCATAATTTTCATTAAGATGATTGGAAAAAAATAAACTACCGGCCACTTTTGCGGCTTCCTGAATGACAGTAGGCGAATTTTCAATGTTCAACGCTTCTTTTGCAACGTTCAGACTTTCATGAAAATATTCTCTACGCGTATTTCCCAAAGTACCCCATAAAGTTATAGCGGCTGCTTTAACGTGCGGCTCTGTGTAATGTTGCAGTTGACGGAGCATCACCACTTTTTCGGCGTCCAACGCCCGCGTAGTATAGACAAGTGCGCCTATAGCCGACGCCTTCACGGCTGGCACGGTTTCCGAATCTGCGCGCAGCAGAAGATAGCGCGCGTAACCCGGTTCGCGATAATGATCGCGCCCCATGACGCCTATCATTTCCAGGGCAGCAGATTGCACAGCCTGACCTTGCGCGGGATCATCGAATTTTTTTAGTTGGATAAAAGCTGCCGAAAAGGCAGCCTGATCGTATCCAGGGTTAATGAACGCCAGTTCGTGCACTGCCCTCATACGCGTCGCCTCATCCGGGTGACGGAAGAACCGGCCAAGTCCTTCTATCATGTTCAGTCGTCCTTCGGATTGTGCTACTTCGCCTGAGTAGGCATATTTGTAATCCAGCGCGCCGACAATCAATCGTATGTCATCCACTGCAGACGTTTTTTGGAATGCCCTAACCAGTTCGGCATCCAGATCCTTTTGCGCCAAACTCGTCATTTTGATGTAATCAGGCTCTTCTGCCCCTGTGCAGTATGGAGAAATTATTTGTGCCGCTGAAAAAAACGCGACCCCTAGCAACAATCCGCTTAAAGAATTTATTTTCATCAATAATCTCCTGTTCTAATTTATTTTTATGTCTAACACTTCAAGTCACTATGGTCAATCGCAAGAAATTCTTAAAGCATAAACTGTAAAAAAATGGCCGCCCGAAGGCGGCCTTTTATTCGTTCAAAGCGTCAAGCGATTACATCATGTCGCCCATGCCGCCCATTCCACCCATGCCGCCGCCAGCATGGCTGTGGCCTTTGTCTTCGACAGGCGCGTCGGCGACCATCGCTTCGGTGGTGATCAGCAGGCCGGAGACCGACGCCGCGTTTTGCAGCGCGACGCGGACGACCTTCACCGGGTCGATGACGCCGGCGGAGACGAGGTTGATATACTCATCCGTCTGCGCGTTGTAGCCGAAGTTGGTGTCCTTCTGTTCCAGCAGCTTGCCGACGACGATCGAGCCTTCTTTGCCCGCGTTTTCGACGATTTGACGGATCGGGGCCTGGATGGCGCGGCGCAGGATGTCGATGCCGACATTCTGGTCGTCGTTGTCGCCTTTCAGGTCTTTCAGCGCGCGTCCTGCATACAGCAGGGCCGTGCCGCCACCGGCGACAATGCCTTCTTCGACGGCTGCACGGGTTGCGTGCATCGCGTCGTCAACGCGGTCTTTCTTTTCTTTCACTTCAACTTCCGTCGCGCCGCCGACGCGGATGACGGCAATGCCGCCGGCCAGCTTGGCCAGGCGTTCCTGCAGTTTTTCCTTGTCGTAGTCGGAGGAGGTTTCATCGATCTGGGCGCGCAATTGCTTGCAGCGTGCGTCGATGTCGTTTTTCTTGCCTGCGCCATCGATGATGGTCGTATCGTCTTTCGTGATACGGATCTTTTTCGCGCGGCCCAGCATGTCGAGCGTGACGTTTTCCAGCTTGATGCCGAGATCTTCGGAAATCACCTGGCCAGAGGTCAGGATCGCCATGTCTTCCAGCATCGCCTTGCGGCGGTCGCCGAAGCCAGGGGCTTTCACAGCAGCCACTTTCAAACCGCCGCGCAGCTTGTTGACGACCAGCGTGGCCAGGGCCTCGCCTTCGACGTCTTCAGCCACGATCAGCAGCGGACGGCCGTTCTGGACCACCGCTTCCAGAACCGGAAGCATCGCCTGCAAGTTGGAAAGTTTTTTCTCGAACAGCAGGATGTAAGGGTTTTCCAGCTCGCACACCATTTTGTTGGCGTCCGTGATGAAGTACGGCGACAGGTAGCCGCGGTCGAACTGCATGCCTTCGACGACATCGAGTTCGAATGCGAGGGATTTGCTTTCCTCGACCGTGATCACGCCTTCATTGCCGACTTTTTCCATCGCTTCGGCCAGTTTTTCGCCAATTTCGGAATCGCCGTTGGCGGAGATGGTGCCGACCTGCGCGATTTCGGAAGACGATTTGATTTTCTTCGCGCGTTTTTTCAGGTCTTCGACGATGGCTGCCGTGGCGAGGTCGATACCGCGCTTCAGGTCCATCGGGTTCATGCCCGCTTCAACGGCCTTGTTGCCTTCGCGGACGATGGCTTGTGCAAGAACAGTCGCGGTGGTGGTGCCATCGCCGGCCTGGTCGTTCGCTTTCGATGCCACTTCGCGCACCATCTGTGCGCCCATGTTTTCGAATTTGTCAGCCAGTTCGATTTCCTTCGCGACAGTCACGCCATCCTTCGTGGTGCGCGGCGCGCCGAAGGATTTATCGATCACGACGTTACGGCCTTTCGGGCCCAGCGTCACTTTCACGGCATTGGCCAGCACGTCCACGCCGCGCAGCATTTTCTTGCGGGCGTCTGTTGAGAATTTTACGTCTTTCGCAGCCATTGGTATGGTCTCCTTGGTTGATTATAAAATTAAGCGGCTTTTTTCTTCGCAGCCGTGCCTTCGAGCACGCCCATGATGTCGGATTCCTTCATCACGAGCAGGTCTTCGCCGTCGATGCGGACTTCGGTGCCGGACCATTTGGAAAACAGGACCTTATCGCCTGCTTTCACGTCCAGCGGGACCAGCTTGCCGGATTCATCGCGGCCGCCGGAACCGACAGCGACGATTTCGCCTTCCATCGGTTTTTCCTTGGCGGTGTCGGGGATGATGATGCCACCGGCGGTTTTCTCATTTTGCTCCAGACGGCGCAGCAATACGCGGTCATGCAGAGGGCGGAATTTCATTTAGGTTGCCTCCTTGGCTTTCCATGGTTGATCGATCTCAAAAAGCCGGACTTTTGGCAGTCAGGGCCCGAGAGTGCTAAACATCTATAGCGTATGGGGAAGTTTTTCAAGGGAATTGTGAAGGGTTTTGCCATGGTATGCCGCCCCGGTCAAGCGCCGCAGGCCTTAAAAAGAAGGCTTAACCACGAATGGACACAAATTTGCACGAATAAGAAAGGAAGGAAGGAGGATAGCGCGGAGGCCCGGAGATCCGGAGAAGCGAAGCAATATTATTAAAAAATATCCCCTCCGGTTCTCCGGGCCTCCGCGTAAATTACTTTATTTTAGGGGCTGTCGTAGATAAGGCTAGATTTGACACCATTTACGCAGGGTTTTGAACTGCTGTTTTGGCGAGCCATAATTAAACCTGAACTCTGCCTCTTTCAAGAAGAGATAAAAGTGCTTCCGTGGAATGCCGTTGTAC
>JBGAQU010000125.1:0-3056 GCA_044220535.1 Alphaproteobacteria bacterium
AAGATCATAAGCTTCTTTTCGAACGGACCGAAGTGCATTGCGCCAATTGCGGCGGGCATCTGGGCCATGTGTTCAATGACGGGCCGAAGCCTACCGGTCTGCGCTACTGCATGAATGGCGTTGCGCTGAAATTTGTGCCTGCAGGATAATGCTGCGACGCAGCATATAAATTAACATTGTCAGCACGCTTATATTTGCGCCTGCTCGTATTTTATGAGTAATGTTACGTATAATCATTAAATGGAACAGGTGAGTATAATGAGTAGTGTTGAGGCTGCGGTTCAGCCGCTTGAACAAAAACCAGCTGTAAAGCTGATCCATGTTCCCAACACTGAACCGGCTCTGCCGCCTGGACTATCCGTCCTGAAGCATGAAAAAGCCTTCGCGATGATCCGGTCTGAAACCGGGGATGTAGACTCGATTCAGAGCAATAACGTTTCCGGCTTGTTCGTAAATGATACACGCCATGTATCCGCGCTGGAGATCGACTATGATCGCAATATGGTTCCGGATAAGGAAGGGGGGCTTTCTGCCGACAATATTGAGTTCAGTGTTTTGCTTTCTGACGCGGATGATAAGCTGAAAGCGAAGAACAGCGTCATCCTGAAAGACAATGCGCTGTATCGTAAAATCGAACTGCGCAACAACACGGCGGAACCTATCCATGTGCCGCTTCATCTTTCAACCGGTAGCGATTTTATCGCTATGTTCGCGTTGCGGTTCCCAAAGGATTGCCGTGAAATTTATGAGCAGCATCATCCCGAACGCCGCATCGGGCCTTTAGGAAAACAGGGGCGGGTAACGCAGAAATTCAACCGCAACGCTTTGGTGTTTTCCTATACAGGCCTCGACAAGGATACAAACAATCCCAATCTGAAAAGCGGGAAGCGGTACAGTTTTGTCAGCTGTTCGGAAAAGCCTTCTGTCATTAAAGGCACGGGCCTTGATTTTAATATCACGCTCAATCCCGGCGAATGCAAAAGCTTATATATCGAAGCAGGGGAAGGAAAAGCGCCATCAGAGGATGCGTCGGCCAAACGGTATGATGAAGCCTTATATTCGTTACGCGACGACAGGAAGGCTTTGTTATCCAAAGGCGCAAAGATCACTGTAGACGATCCTGCCGCCCAAACCTGGATCGATGACAGTATGAGGGACATTGCCCTTCTTACGCATCGTGAGCAGACTGGGCTTTATCTGGATGCCGGATTGCCTTGGTATGTCACAAAATTCGGGCGCGATCCGTTGACCGCTGCGGATTATATGCTATGGCAAAATCCGGATTATGCGGCGGGTGTTTTGCGTTATCTCGCGTCTACACAGGCGACGGAAGACAATCCTGATACCGCAGCCGAGCGCGGCAAGATCATGCATGAGGAACGGTTCGATGAGTTGATGTTCGCGATCAACCCGCGCACGAACAAGCCCTATCGTCATTTCCGCCGTATCTATGCAGGCGATGACCAGACGATGTTGTTTATCACGACAGCAGCCAATTACTACCAGCGCACCGGCGACGATCAATTAATCCGGGAGATCATGCCGCAGCTGGATCTGGCCATGGAATGGATAAAAAAACGATTCACCGATGACGGATTTTTCGGTTACGGCTGGAACAAGGATTTATCCAACCAGCGTATGTACGATTCAGAGTTTTCGATGTTCTACGCCAATGGCGACCATCGGGTCGTCTATCCGCGCAAGCCGCTGGAAATCCAAGGCTATGCTTATGCCGCATTTCATGCTTATCAAAATCTTGCAAAGATTGCAGGTAGGCCGCAGGCTGATCTTCAGGTTTACGGCCAAATGGCTGAAAAGCTAAAAGAGGCTGTCAACCAGAAATTCTGGATTCCCGATACGGATGAAAACGGTATTGTGCGGGATCCGGATAAAGGCCATTACGCCCATGGCATGGATGGCAAAGGTGTGTTGTGCCCGGAGATGACGACCACCAACGGCGATATCCTCTGGACCGGGATTGTGCCGGAGAAACGCGCCAAATCCATCGCCGAAAAGTTGCTTCAGCCGCGATTTTTCAATGGCGGCGGCATCCGCACGGTGCCAAATGATTCTAGGCGCTATGCCTCTCACGGTTATCACATTGGAAGTGTCTGGCCTCATATCAATTCGCAGACTGCCTCGGGATTGTCCCACTATGGCATGCATGCGGAGGCGACCGCGCTGATCGAAGCCAATCAGCGGGTTGTGGGAGAATTTGGCGGCAGCCTGCCCGAATTGTTCGAAGGCGATACGGATCGCCCCAATGCAGGTTTCCGGAAATTCATGCAGGCCTGCCATCCACAGGCCTGGTCGGCGGCGGCGGCGCTGCTGGATGTCCGGACGGCGCTGGGCCTGGCCATTGATGCCGGGCGCGCGGAACTGAGGATCGACCCTTCGGCCATGCCTGCGGCGTGGGGCAATGTGCGGATTGAAAACTTTAAAGTCGGCGGCGGGACGGTTTCGTTTGAAACGTCGCCGCAAGGGGAGATCCATATTCTGTCCAGCCAGGGCGCGCCTGTCAGGGTTGTTGACGCACGCACGGGGACAGAGGTGCCGCAGCCTGTCAGTCCTGCCCGTTCTCCGTCGCCGTCTTTTACGTAGACAGGATTGTATTCGTTTATAAACCGGGTTGAAAACGCGGGACGAAGGCCTATGATGGTACGGCTTATTCGCTGACCCATCCGGTGCTTCATGTCCCAAACCGCAAAACCTGTTTCCCGCCCCCTTTCGCCGCATCTGCAGATTTACCGCTGGCAGCTGACCATGACGATGTCGATCCTGCATCGGATTTCCGGCGCGGCCTTGGCCGTCGGTCTGGCCGTTATCGTCTGGATGCTGCTGGCCGCCGCCGCCGGGCCGGACGCCTGGGCGCAGTTTAGAGATGTAGCAGGGCAGTGGTACGGGCAGCTGGCGATCTTCGGCTGGTCGGCGGCGCTGTTCTATCATCTGTTCAACGGCCTCCGCCACCTGGTGTGGGATACGGGACGGCTGTTTAAAATTGAAAATGCGTATCTGGGCGGGTATCTGGTCTGGGCAGCGACATTCGTTTGTCTGGC
>JBGAQU010000126.1:0-3039 GCA_044220535.1 Alphaproteobacteria bacterium
TTGCTGCCCAGCGGGATCCAGTTGCTTTGTTCCAGATCGCTGTAAAGCTGTTCGGCGGGGGTTTTGAAGGCGCGGTTGACTTCGGGCTTGGCCGCTTCCTCCGTCTTCGGTTTTACGCCGTTGGCGAGATAATCGAGAATCGGCGCGCCGCTGTCCTTCTGCAGCTTCTGAACCTGGCGCAAGGTGACGGCCTTGCCGTTTTTATCGAATTGCAGGCCCATGACGAAGGATTCCTGGTCCGGCGTCACGTAAAAATACTGTTCCTGACCATTCTGGATCGCGATCCAGCCGTCCAGGCCCATATCACGGCCGAGATAGCGCATCTGCGCGCCCTGGACGACGAGGTTTTGCACGGGCGCGGGCAGAGGCGGCGCGTTGTCATTGGCGGGGGCGGGCGGCAGGACGATCGGCGCCGCCGGGGGGGCGGGCGCGGCAGCCTCAACGGCCGGAGCCGCGGGCGTCACAGGCGCGGGGGCGTCTTCGGCCCGCGCGGGCAACGCCAGGAAAACCATCATGGCCAGAACGGCAAAACGCCCGAATATCGACATGTTCGTCCTTAACTTTAAAAACGGGTGAACTTAGAAGAGTATGATCATCGCACGATCAAGCGTAAAGCCTTTTTGCGACGAAATAAGGGCGGGCTTAAGAGGAAAGACATGATTTTTTCCGGAAGGCTGCTAATATCAATCCCTGAAAAGAATGATGCTGCCGGAAAAGGAGATGGCAAATGCAAAGCTGGATGTGGCTGATCGCGGCGGGGGCCGTTTTTTTATTCGTCGTTATCATTTACAACCGCCTGGTGGCCTTGCGCCAGGGGCGCAGGAACGCATTTGCTGACATCGACGTGCAGCTGAAGCAGCGATACGATCTGGTGCCGAACCTGGTGGAAGCGGTGAAAGCCTATGCCGCACATGAAAAAGGCGTGTTCGAAAGCGTGACACAGGCGCGGGCGCAGGTGGGCAGCACGCAGGGCGCAGGGTCTGAGCGTATCGCCGCCGAAAACATGCTGGGTGGGGCGCTCGGGCGCTTACTGGCAGTCTCCGAAAATTATCCGGCGCTGCAGGCCGATCAGAATTTCAGGCAGTTGCAATCCGAACTGGCCGACCTTGAAAACAAAATTGCTGCGGCGAGACGCTTCTTCAACAACGCAACATCGGAATACAATACGGCGGTGCAATCCTTCCCGTCCAACGTGCTGGCCGGGATGTTCGGTTTCAAGGAAGAGCCGTTTTTCGAAGTGGATGCGGCGGAGCGAAAAACTGTTGAGGCCGCGCCGCAGGTTAAGTTTTAAGGCGCAGCATGGCCGCCGGACTGAACACCTATATCTGGAACAACAATCTGCGCAGCCTTTTGCTGCTGGCGTTCTATCCGTTCCTGATGCTAGGGCTGTTATGGGCCTGCGGGGCGGCGGCGGGATATGCGTTCGGCTATGGGCATATGCAGCAACAGCCCTTCGACATGGCCGTGCGATTTGGCAACGGCATCGTCTACCAATACTGGCCGTTGATGCTGACGGCTGTCGCCATCTGGTTCGTGATTTCGTATTTTTTCCATTCCGGCATGATGCGGATGCTATCGCATGCCAAGCCGGTCAGCCGCAAGGAAGAACCGGCGCTTTACAACCTGCTGGAAAATTTGTGCATATCGCGCGGCCTGACCATGCCACGGCTGGAAATCATCGAGACAGACGCCCTGAACGCCTATGCCAGCGGCATCGACCAGCGCAGCTTTGCCATCACCGTGACGCGCGGATTGCTGCAGACCCTGAACAAGGAAGAGCTGGAGGCGGTGCTGGGTCATGAGCTGACGCATATCATCAACCGCGACGTCCGGCTGATGATGATTTCCGTGATTTTCACGGGCATGGTTGGGTTTGCTGCGCAGATGGTGTGGAGCCTGTTCCGCAACATGCGATTCAACCGGAACCGCAACAGCGGATCCTTCATGATCGTTATGCTGGCGATCGGCGTGATCCTGGGGATCGGGTATATGGCGACGATGCTGACGCGGTTTGCCCTGTCCCGCAGGCGGGAATTCATGGCGGATGCGGGGTCCGTGGAATTGACCCGCAACCCGGAGGGGATGATCAGGGCGCTGCAGCGGCTGCAGGGGCATGACCGCATCCCCGGCGCGCCCGCCGACGTGTCCCTGATGTGCATCTGCAACAGCCAGCCATTCATGGGGATGTTCGCGACCCACCCGCCGCTGGAGGACCGGATTCGCACGATTGCGGCACTGACCGGCGCCAATATTCCGCAAGTGGCTGAAAACAATGGATCTTTCAAGAATCCTTGGGGTTCGTGATCCAAACCCTGGAAAATGACGTATATGTATTGGAAAGGCGGGATATCCGCTCTATACTTATAAAGTAAGGTTTTTTCCAAGGAAGGACGACAATGCAACCCAACTCAATGCAGCCCCAGGTCCAGCGCACACGCGAGATGACGTATGACGCAGGCCTGAGAGCTTTTTTCCAGCGCGTTTACAGCACCATGTCGGGCGGTCTCATCATCACGGCGCTGGTGGCGCTGGCAGTGGCCAATACGCCGTCTTTATATATGTTCTTCCTTGGCAACCCCGCGATGCGGCTGGTTGTGATGCTGTCGCCGCTGGCGTTTATCTTTTTCGGTTTCACGCCGAACCGCATGATGCGGATGAGCGTGGGCCAGGCCGCCGGATTGTTCTATGCCTTCTCCGCCCTGCTCGGCATTTCGATGTCGTCGATCTTCCTGGCCTATACGGGCGAAAGCGTGGCGCGCGTGTTCTTCATCACCTCCGCCATGTTCGCGGGCATGTCGATCTTTGGCTATACGACCAAACGCGACCTGTCAGGCATGGGGTCGCTGATGATGATGGGCGCGTGGGGGTTGCTGGTGGCGATGATCGTCGGGATGTTTTTCCAGTCGAGCACGCTGCAATTCGTGATCTCCGTCCTTGGCGTTGTGATCTATACCGGCCTGGTTGGCTGGGAAACACAGATGCTGAAGCAGACATACAGCGCCGGTGCCAGCCATGAAGCCAATGCCAAGATGGCGATTG
>JBGAQU010000030.1:0-26032 GCA_044220535.1 Alphaproteobacteria bacterium
GTGCGCGATCACAAAGACGCGATTGAGCGGGAAGGGATCAGGGTTATTCCGTTTTCGCTCGATCGGCGCAGTTTGAATTTTTTTAGTGCTCTTCAGCAATGGAAACAGCTTACAAAGATATATAAACGTGAACAGCCGAATGTCGTGCATCATATCGCGATGAAGCCGGTCTTGATCGGATCGCTGGCGGCGATGACAGCGAAGGTTCCGGCGGTGATCAACGCGTTTGCGGGGCTTGGGTATCTGTTCACTGAAGACACGCCATTGGCGCGTGTTTTACGGACAGTCTTTGTTCCAGTGTTCCGATTTGCGCTAAAGCGTAAGAATAGTTGCTTGTTATTGCAGAATGACGATGACAGGCGATTGCTGGAAAATTTGCGTATGACGCCTGATAAAACGGTCGTCATACGCGGGTCGGGCGTGGATCTGGATGCATACAGGCCATTGTCCCTGCCGCCTGAGGGTGGCGATTTTATCTGTGCCTTTGCCGGGCGGATGATTGATATCAAGGGGCTGCCGACGTTACGCGAAGCATTCGCGATGCTGGAAAAAACGCATCCGCGTATCAAGCTATGGCTATGCGGTGTGCCGGATGCGGCCAATCCTGGGTCGTGGACGGAACAGACATTGAGGGATTGGACGAGGGCGTCCAATGTTGAATACAAGGGTTCATGCGATATGGCATCAGTCTGGGCGGAGGCGCATCTGGCTTTGCAGCCATCCTGGGGCGGAGAGGGGATTCCAAAATCGTTGCTGGAAGCCGCCGCCTGCGGACGGCCTGGTGTGGCCAGCGATGTGCCGGGATGCCGCGAAGTGATCCGAAACGGGATGAACGGATATCTGGTGCCACCGCGCGATGCGAGGGCGCTGGCAGATGCGATGGCGTCGATCGCATCGAATGCCGATTTATGGCGTTCGATGGCGGAAAAAAGCCGGGCGGTTGTCGAGGGTGAGTTATCCGCCGATGGCGTAGCCACGCAAGCCTTGGAATTATATCAATCCTGCCGTCAGATGGCCTGAAGCACCTATGTGGATAACACGGGGATTATCCTGTGGTTCGATTGACCGTTTGTTTTCAGCGTCATAGCCTTTTGGTAATCAATTTATAAAGGAATCAGTGCGATGGCGCGTCCCTTATCCGGTCTGCTTTGTTTGAATGTGGCGTGCATGCTGTCGCTGGCGGCTTGCGGGATGGCGGAAACGTCGCAGAACGCGCCATCGATTTACAAGACGGAAGATACCGCGCAGCCGTTGAAACCGGCGGATACGGCCTGGGCCGCGCCGTCCGCGAAAATCGGGCCGGAGCAGAAGGCCGCTTCCGGCGCTTTGGCGGCTGCTGCCGTGCCGGCGCCGCCTGTACCAGCTGCGGCCCCTGTCGCATCGGATGCCGCGACGATGTCCGCCGTTAACCAGCGCATTGACGGGCTGGAGAAGCAGGTGGCGGAGATGCGGAACGATATGAGCATGATGATGCCCGCGCTGACCAAGCTGGTCAACGCGCAGCAGGATCTGCAGCAGGTTCTGAACCGTCTGGATACGGCTTCGGGCAGCGCGTCCGGGCCGATCGACGATACGGAGGCCGACAAGGCCGCGCAGCCGGGCATGCCTGGACCCTCCGTGCCGGTTGCGGCGAATGTTCCAACTGTTCCACCAGAGGTGACGGCGCAGGCCGCGCCGCAGCCTTTGATCACCAATACCGCGCAGGCGACCGCCGCGGGTACGATGGCTGCCGCCGAAACACTGCAGGCCGCGCCGTTGCCGCATGACGCCGTGCCGCCTCCGGTACCGCCCGTTGCGCCGGAGGCTGCGGCTGCTGCCGTGACTCCGCCTGTTGCAGCGCCTGTAGCGCCATCATCATCGAATGCCATTCCTGCTGCGCCGTCTGCCGCGTTCAGCGTCAGCGAGATCCGGTTTGGCGAGCATGCCAATATGACGCGGATCGTTCTGGATGCCAGCGGCAAGGTGCCTTATACCTATTCGCTCGACACAACCGGCACGCTGATGACGATCATGCTGCCGCAAACGGCCTGGAAAACAGACACGCAATCCAGCCCGCCGGGATCGCTGGTCGAATCCTACACCGCCACGCCGGACGGGCAGGGCGGGTCGATCGTGGCGCTGCGCCTGAAGAAACCGGTTACGGTCAGCTGGTCCGATATATTGGCCCCCGGGGCTGAAGGCGGGTACCGTGTCGTTATGGATATGGCGCCGAAAGCCTGATATATCATTGTTTTGCCGCAATTTTTTGTAAGCCTTCACCATCTTCGCCTGCAACCGAAGGGTTGGGCGATGACTCGCGTATTATTCACAACGAACCATTGAACCGGAGAAACCAGACCATGAAAAAAATACTGATGTCCTGCGTTGCCCTGATGCTGATGTCGGCGCCCGCGCTGGCCGAAGAAACCAAAGCGCCCCCGCCTGCCGCGGAAGCCGGTAAGGAAGGCAAGCCCGGATTGCGCGGGCCGATGGCCGAAGCCGATGCCGATAAAGACGGTAAAATCAGCAAGGCCGAATTTGCCGCCAAGGGCGACAAGATGTTCGCCGAAATGGACAAAAACGGCGATGGCTTTATCACGCCGGATGAAATGAAGGCGCATCATGAAGCGATGAGGGAGAAGTTCAAGGAACGCCGCAAGGATAAAGAAGGCGAAAAGCCTGCTGATGCCCCTGAGCCGCCCCCGGCGCACCAGTAACGCCTGAACGCTTCGGCGGAAAGGCAAAGACATGCAGGCCACACAGGCCCACATGAATGAAGACGACGATGAAAGCCTGATGGCCCGCATCATAAGCGGCGACCATCGGGCCTTCACGCAGCTTGTGCGCAGGCATTCGGACCGTTTCTATGCGCATGCCTGGAGAATGACAGGCAACCGGGCGGAAGCCGAGGACAGCGTGCAGGATGCGTTTTTAAAACTCTGGCGCAGCCCGGGCGCTTTCGATGCCGGGCGCGGCGTCAAATTCACGACTTGGTTTTACCGGGTGGTTACCAACGCCACGATCGACCGGCAAAGACGCAAGCGCGAAACGCCGGGCGGCGACATGCTGGATCTGATGCCGTCAGGCGCGAAACGGCAGGACGCGGCATTGCAGGATGCGGAACGCGACAGCGCGCTGGAGACCGCGATCCAGGCGTTGCCAGAGCGGCAGAAAACGGCGCTGAACCTTTGCTTTTATGAAGGGGTCAGCAATGCCGAAGCGGCAGAGATTATGGGTGTGAAGGTGAAGGCGCTGGAATCGCTTTTGATGCGCGCCAAGACAACGTTGAAGGAAACGCCCGCCCTGACGGGCTGGATGGAAAAGGAGGCTTAAAATGGACAGGCAGGATGACAGGCTTGAAAAGCTGTTGAACACCCGCGCGGTTCCAGAGGCGCCTTACGGCATGGCCGAACAGATCATCGCCATGGCGGCCGCGATTCCGCGCGAAACGACGCGCATTATAAAATTGCCGCAAAAGCCGTGGTTTGCCGACCTGCTCCAGCAATTGATGATCCCGAAACCGGCGCTGGTTTTTGCCTGCATGCTGATCCTCGGCATCATGATCGGCATCGATATGGGCACGCCCGCCGATGCGGCGTCCAGCGACTGGTCCAATCTGTTCGGCAGTGGAGATGGCATGCTATGAACCGCAGATTTAAAATCATCCTGACGATTTCGGTTTTGTTGAACCTTGTATTCGCGGGTGTGGCGGCTGGGCTGGCGATGCAATGCGCCGGGCCGTCCTGGCAACCGAAAGAAGAGATGGCGAAGCTGAGCCCCGAAGCGAAATCCCTGATGGGCGAGTCGTTCGCGCAGAACCGCCGCGCAATGGACAAGGTTTTCAAGGATGCGAAAAAGGCGCGGCATGATGTGGTGAATATCCTGACGGCAGAAACATTTGACAAGGATGCGTATCAGAAAGCATCGGATGCCTTGCGTGAACGGCAGGTGCAGATCATGACCAAGCGCGCGGCGGCGGCGGGTGATCTGGCGGCGAAGATGACGCCGGAAGATCGTAAAGTCATGGCCGACTGGCTGGCCGGGCCGATCCGCGGCATGGGCAAGGGGAAGGCCGGGCCGCCGATGCCGGAGAAGCCTGAGAAATAAGAACGACCGTCATGCCCGTCCCCCGCCTTCGCGGGGATGACGGCAATCATATTAACGGGTTTTGCGTTCGGTGAGGTGTTTGTGGCGCATGCGGAGAGCGTCGGCGCGGGCAGGGGTTAATGCATCGATGCATTGTTCGCAGGAGACGCCGTCTTCGTAGTGTTCATGCGCGCGGGCTTTTTCAGTGAGCGGGTGGCCGCAGCCGAAGCAATAGGTCCAGTCACCTTCTTCCAGGCCATGGCCGATGGCAACGCGGCGGTCGAAGACATAGCAATCGCCCTGCCACAGGCTTTCATCGGTGGATACGGTCTCCAGGTATTTCAGGATGCCGCCTTTCAGGTGGTACACAGTCTCAAAACCCTGCGCCATCATATAGGACGATGCTTTTTCGCAGCGTATGCCGCCTGTGCAGAACATGGCGATTTTTTTCTGCTTCGCCGGATCCATTTCATTCTGCACGTAATCCTTGAATTCCGTGAAGGTGGCGATGCGGGGATCAACCGCGCCTTTGAACGTGCCGACGGCGGTTTCGTATGTGTTGCGCGTGTCGAGCAGGATGACATCCGGATCCGCAAGCAAAGTATTCCAGTTTTCCGGCGTGACATAGGTTCCGACGCGGATGGCGGGGTTTGCTTCCGGCGCGCGCATGGTGATGATTTCTTTTTTGATGCGGATTTTCAGTTTCAGGAACGGCCTGTCTTCCGCGCTTGAAAATTTCAGTTCGCCGGAGCGGATGCCGAACTGCGCATCGAGAAAATCGATGACGTCGGCCAGTTTGCCGTTTTCACCCGCGATGGTGCCGTTAATGCCTTCCGGCGCCAGCAGGATGGTGCCGACAATGCCGTGATATGTGCAGACTTCTTTAACCCGCGCCTGAATGGTGGGCAGGTCTTCGAGTTCCAGGAAGCGGTATAAAGCGGCGACGGTCCAGGTCATGCTGTTTTATAAGCGCTGATGGCGGGAATTTTCAAGAAAAGCTAAGGGGTTGTTAGACAAGGCAAAAGGCCTAGATTGGTCGCATCGTAACCTGAAAAAGGAGAATTATTATGAAAGCCATTCCGGAAGGATTTAGCACTGTTACGCCTGTTATCGTATTGAAAGAGACTGCAAAAGCCATTGAAACGTATAAAAAGGCGTTTGGCGCGGAGGAAGTTCACATCCTGAAGGATCCGGATAGCGGCAGGATTGCGCATGCCTGCCTGAAGATCGGCAATTCCATGGTGTTTATGTGCGATGAAATGCCGGGCTGTTCCGCCGCCACGAAAGATGCCGGGCTTTATCTGTATCTGGATGATGCGGATGCGGCGTTTGAAAAAGCCAAAAAGGCCGGGCTGACGGAAAAAATGCCGGTGCAGGATATGGTCTGGGGCGATCGTATGGGCACGCTGAATGATGCATTCGGGCTGACCTGGACTGTTGCCACGTTTAAGCGCGAAGTGTCACCCGCTGAACTGGAAAAAGGTATGAAAGACATGCAGGCGCAGATGAAGAGCAAGGCGGCTTAAATTTTTTCAACCACGAATGGACACAAATTATTTGTGTCCATTCGTGGTTCTTAATCTCTTTATTGTTTCACTTAAAATTTGAAAGTCTTTTATTTTCAGGCCGTTTTTACGCCACGCCAAACCAATCTGGCGCATGGGTGCGGGTTTTGAAAAGGGGATCATTTCCATTGTATCCGGCACGCTGTTCGCGGCCATTTCGGGCAGCAAGGTGATGCCGTAGCCGTGGCCGACCATTTGAATCAATGTTGAGAGGCTGGTTGCGCTAAAAGTCTGGCGTTCGCGGCGGGGCTGGAGGTTGCAGGCGGCGAGGGCGTGGTCGCGCAGGCAATGGCCTTCTTCGAGCAACAGCAGCGTGTGGTTTTCGAGATCAGTGATACGCGCGGGGTTATGCCCAGCCCATGCGCCTTTCGGGCAGGCTAGGACGAAGGGTTCTTCGTATATGGTGATCTGGTCCATGCCGGGCGTGTCGAAGGGAAAGGCCAGGAGGATGAGATCGAGCTGGCCCAGCCTTACAGCCTCGACCAGACGGTGGCTTAAATCTTCACGCAGCTGCAGTTCCAGTTTCGGGAATTGGGCGCGCAGGCCGGGCAGGATGCGGGGGAGAAGGTAAGGCGCGATGGTTGGGATGATGCCGAGCCGCAAGGGGCCGGTGAGCGGTTCATCGAGGCTGCGCGCGCGGGCGACCAGGGAAGCGGCGTCGGAGAGAATCATTCTCGCCTTGTCCATGATTTCGAGGCCGAGCGGGGTAAAGGTAATCTGCCGCTGGCTGCGATCCACCAAAGTCTGGCCGAGGCAGTCTTCGAGCGTGGCGATGCCGGCGCTTAGGGTGGACTGCGTGACATTCGACGCGTTCGCGGCCTCGCTGAACGATCCGTGATCGGCGAGGGCGATGAGGTATTGGAGCTGCTTAAGGGTGGGAAGTGACATATTTCATAAATAACGATTGAATTTCATCATTTATATCGATTTTTTCGATACAAAGTAAAGAAAAATCCCGTTGGCCATGGCTGGGCTCATCCTTTATTGTCCTTCGCAATTCAACATTTTTTTAGGAGAGTCCCCCATGCTTGGTATCGGCGATGTAGTGCCAGATTTTGAAATCACCGGCGTAAAACCGAAATTCATGAAACATGAAGAAAACGGCCAGTCGGCGTTTGAGCCTGTCACGCAGGACAGTTTTGAAGGCAAATGGAAAGTGTTTTTTTTCTATCCGAAGGATTTCACTTTTGTCTGCCCTACGGAAATCGCGGAGTTCGCAAAGTTGAATTCAGAATTCGCGGATCGCGACTGCGTAGTGCTAGGCGGTTCGACCGACAATGAATTCTGCAAGCTGGCCTGGCGCCGGGAGCATAAGGACCTGGCCAATCTTGATATGTGGATGTTCGCCGATACGAATGGCAGCCTGATTGACGGTCTGGGCGTGCGCGATTACAAGGCGGGCGTGGCGTTGCGCGCGACCTATATCGTGGACCCGGACAATGTGATCCAGCATGTGGCCGTGAACGGGTTGAGCGTCGGGCGCAATCCGAAGGAAACGCTTCGTATCCTTGACGCGCTGCAGACGGATGAGCTGTGCCCATGCAACCGTGCGGTTGGCGGCGACACGATCGATGCGTCGAAAGAGGCGCTGAAGATCGCGGCTTGATATTATCCGGTTATCACTGTCATCCTCCGCGAAAGCGGAGGATCCATACACAATTCAAACCATTGCATGGATCCTCCGGTCAAGCCGGAGGATGACATGTTCAGGAAAGGATTTTTTTAAAATGACCATCGAATCCCTGAAAGCGGCGTTGCCCGAGTATGCGAAAGATCTAAAGCTGAATTTATCGACGCTGGCGGCGGATGAAAGCCTGAACCAGCAGCAGCTGTGGGGGTGTTTTGCGGCCTGCGCGATTGCCGCGCGCAATGCGCTGGTGACGGAAGCGGTGCTGGCGGATGTTGCTGGGAAATTGTCGCCAGAGGCGATGAATGCCGCGAAAGCGGCTGCCGCCATCATGGCGATGAACAATATTTATTACCGCTTCACGCATTTGTCCTCCAACACGGAATACCGCACTTTGCCAGCGAAGCTGCGGATGAATGTGATCGGCAATCCGGGTGTCGATAAAACGGATTTTGAATTATGGTCGCTGGCCGTGTCCGCCGTCAACGGCTGCGGCATGTGCATCGATTCGCATGAGCAGCATCTGTTGAAGGCCGGGATGTCGAAAGAGCAGATCCAGACGGCTGTGCGCGTGGCGTCGGTTATCCATGCCGTTGCGACGGTGATGGATGCCGAGGCCGCAATCGAACAGGCCGGACGCGCGCTGGCGGCTTGAGTTGCGGGTAGAGAGTTGCGAGTTTTTTTTGCTCGCAACTCGCAACTACGTACTCGCAACTTTTATGCTTTCAGAGCAATTACAGCCTGCGCCGGATAGTTTTCAGCAAAATCGTTGTCGATGCCGTGTTCGCCGCTCAATACGCGCAGGAAAAGCGGACCCATGACCATGTCGACGGCGATGTCGGTGGACAGGGTCGGAACGATTTCGCCGCTGATTTTTCCAAGCTCGATGAATTTAAACAGGGTTTCGACGCGGTCTTTCAGGAATTTTTCGTAGAGCAGATCCAGCGCGTCCTGGCTGGCCTGGCCTTCGGCGACGATGCCGGCGATGATGCGGCCGTTCTGGCCGCGCAGCTGGCGCACCAGGCTTTCCAGTTGCTTCTGGATGGCTTCCAGCGCGGTGGTGGTGGTGGGCAGGATGTGCTCCAGGCCCGGCTGTTCCATGAAGGCTTCCATGGCAATGGCTGCCTTGCTCGGCCACCAGCGGTAAATTGTGGTCTTGCCGACGCCGGCTTTTTTCGCGACGGCTTCAATAGAGAGTTCAGCCATCGGCATTTGTGTCAGAAGGCGGCGCGTCGCGTTCAGGATCGCCTTGCGCGCGGGCATGGAGCGCGGACGGCCGGGGCGCAGTTTACTGTCATTATCATCTTCGGTTTGAAAATTATCATTGAATGCATGTTCGGCAACCATCTCAACACCTCTTTCTTTTTATGCCGCAACGGAACGTCGCGTTATTGTGAAGGGGGTATTTTTATATGCAGAGGGGGAGGGAGATCAAGGGAGATTTTTAAGTTTGAAAGCTGGTTGTGGGTAACATATGGTGCTTACTGATAACATTGAAGAATTAGGACCGACATGGATCATGACGTATACACAAAAGCAAATGCCCGCGCTTGGGAAGAAGCAAGTTTTATTCATAGAAGAAAGGTTTTTGAAAAGTTAAAATTATTTTTTGGCAAGGATTCGGGGTCTCTCTGGCTCGACCGCGCTACAAAGCGCATACTGGAACATATTGATCTTAAAGATAAAAAAATTTTTCAACCTGGCTGCAACAACGGCAAGGAATTGATCTCGCTTGAAAGAATGGGCGCCGCATCCTGTACTGGGATCGATATATCTGAAGGATTTATAGAGCAGGCGAAAGAGCTTTCAGCACATGTAAATGCCCGTTGCGTATTTATTTGCGGCGATATCATGAATTATGAACTGAATAAAAAATTCGACATGGTTTTCGTTTCCGTCGGGTTTATCCAATGGATTTCCGACCTGAATGGTCTCGTCAAAAAATTTCATTCGATCCTTAATGATGGCGGGCTTTTTGTGTTTACCGATTATCATCCTGTTGCAACCATGTTCGATAAACAGGATGCGCAGCCCAACCTGGCCGTATGGAATTATTTTGACGATAAGCCGGAAGAAAGCACGTCAGGCCTGGATTATGTAGATGGTGTAAAAATACCCTATAAAACAGAGGCTTTTTATTATTTTAAACGGACATTGTCAGGCTATATACAGGCCTGCATCAACAATGGTTTCACTTTGCAATATCTTGAAGAATATCCTTTCGATGTCTCCAGTATCGCGGCGTCGCTGGAGCAAATGGACATCGGTATCCCGCTTTCTTTCGGAATGATTTTTAAGAAAACCTGACTTTCAGGGTTGCTGCGGTTGGTTTAAAACGGCGCGTATGCTGGCCTGCGCCTTGTGATCATGTATATCGTGGCCAGCGCCCGGAACGATCACGACCTTTTTTTCAGGAAAAACGAGATCAGTATATGTGTGCGGCGCTGACCATTTGTCTTCCGAGCCATAAATCAGGGTCACAGGCCGCCGTAAGGCCTGTTGTGCGGAGAGGTGGCTCAGGAACCGTTTTTTTTCATTGAAAAGTTCCAGATCAAGTTGTGCGCCTATGAGGCGGTCTTTGAAAAGTTTTATCCATTCACTTTCAGTCCGGGAAGATCTGATAGTTTCGTCCATCAACGACGGATCCCAAATTTTCATTGCCACGCTGTAAGCCAGGATTTGCTCTTCGTAATCGCCATGAGCGGCTTTATTAAAAACACTACGTACTATGTCTCTAACAGTTTTTGCATTATGAAATTCAAGGTAATTTTTAGCTGCTTCTGAATTGTTATCAATTATGCATCGATAATCTTCCTCGCTGCCTAAATATGGTGCATATGCAATAAGCTTATTGCATTTCTGCGGGTTTTGAAAAGCGTATCCCGCCATCAGAACAGCGCCAAAGGACCAGCTAAGCATATCCCAACGATCAATACCCAAATGGCTCCTAAGTCTTTCAATGTCTTTAATATTTTCATTAATCGTGTTTGCCGCAGTTTCTCCTGATGGCAGAGAGTTGCCCACTCCCCGTTGATGAAGCGCCAAGACACGCCTGTCTGTAACGCCATTAAAAGCATTCATATTAAAGATATGCCCAAAACCGCCGTGAACAAGCAATAATGGCCGCCCTTCCGGCAAGCCGTATTCAGCCCAATAAACATCATGGGTGGCTCCGGGGTCGCTGGATTTCAGCCAGTCTTCTTTCAATTTCCGCATAGGGCTTGCCTGCGATCATTAGTTTCTGATATTGAGAACTATTCGCAAATCGGTAACTTCATGTCAATTACGCGCTCAACACATATCTTTTTTAAGGATCTGCACGATTATCAAAACAGGCGGCGGCGTGTCTGGGATTATGACCCATCGCTTGCGGTTTCAGCCAACCTTGCCAATCCAACCGTCCAGGAACTGGAGAAGGCAATAGCTGACAGAGAAAGGGGGCAGTATACGATAGCCGTTGGGACCGGACAGGCCGCAATCGTAACGGCTCTCATGGCTTTCGCAAAAAGCGGACAGCCCGTTCTGCTGCCCGACAATGTTTACGGCCCTGTACGAATGTTTTGCGACAATCATCTGAAGCCTCTGGGCCTGTCGATCCAATATTATGATCCGGCCGGCGATCCTGGCGACATGCCCGCCGGGGCCGTCCTGTATATTGAAACACCCGGCTCCCAAACTTTTGAACTATGCAATATGGATGCGCTCTTAAAGACCGCGCGCCAAAGAAACGCGACAACCATCATCGACAATACATGGGGCACGTTCGTCGGATGCAGACCGCTTGAAATGGGCGCTGATATCGTTCTGCATTCCCTTTCCAAAATCATATCGGGAGAGGGCGAAGTTTTTGGAGGGTGCCTGACCACAAACAATCCTGTTCTTTATAAAACAGTAAAGAACGCCGCCGTTTTCCTCGGGCACTGGCTTTCGCCCGACGATGCGTATCGTATCTTGCAAGGAATGGCGTCTTTAAACGATCGCCTGGCGATGCAAAACGAAACGGCGCAGGATGTCATTGCCTGCCTTCGTTCCCAGCCGGAAGTCCAGCAGCTTTTCGTCCCGCAGATGGATGATGATTTCAACCGCTGTTTTACAACCGGCAGTCCGCTGTTTTCGTTTACTTTAAAGAACGATATAGATGAGCGGAAACTAAACCGATTTCTGTCGTCTTTGAAAATATTCCGGATGAGCCTTGGCTGGGGAGGGCCAAACAGCCTGATCGTCCCTGTCGCACCTTACCGCACGATCCGGCCTGTTCCGGATCACGCTGTCATGCTGAGGGCCTATATAGGACGTGAAGCGTCCAGCGACCTTGCCAACGACCTCCAGAACGCCTTTGAAAAATTGAGAGAATCGGAATGAAAAGCTTCAATGCAGCCGAAGTGGCAAAACTGTATGATGATATTGCGCCTGTCTATAGCGAATATTATGACGATTATCATCAAACGGTGATGAAGCAGGGCCTTGATCTTGCAAATCTTTTGAAGAAAAACGGTGTTGCCGAAGGAGCGAAGATCCTGGATTGCAGCTGCGGCATTGGAACGCAGGCGATCGGGCTGGCCAGACATGGGTTTCGGGTGACAGGCTGCGACATCAGCCCTGGCAGCATAAAGGAAGCGCAAAAAAACGCAGAGATTTTTGGAGTGAAATCGGATTTCTTTCCCTGTGACATGCGCGCACTTCCTGAAACCTTAAACAGGCATTTCGATGCCGTTATCAGCTGCGGCAACAGTTTCGCGCATATGATTTCAGATGACGATATGCACCGCGCGTATAGTTCAGTTTCGCGGATGCTTAAAACGGACGGAGTTTTTCTTGCCGCGCTGACCGATCATGAAGGAGAAACAAGGCAAGAGGATAAACCTTATGATTTTCACATCAAGCGCGAGAAAGACGATAAAACACTCAACTTCCAGATCTGGACATGGATTGAAAAGGATATGGTTTACTTTTGCGAAGATTATACCATTCTCGACAAAGGCGAGGCGCAGGACCTGAAAAAAGTTTCTTCCACATTCAGGATCTGGAGACGCCAGGCCCTGTTCGATATGGCGGGACGGTTCGGCATGGCTGGCGTGTCGTGGCTTTTGCCGTTAGAAACGGGGCATCATAATCCTATTTTTCTTGCCAGGAAAAAATAGCATATCTTTTTATAATTCTATTGCATTCGCAAGGTTTTAACTTTAAGAATGATAACCATTCTCAACAAGGAGCATGAATCATGGGCAAGGCGCAAATCGTGGAGGAATGGTGGCAGGAACCTAATGCCGGGGACCAGTCCATGGAAGATGAACATGGGGATTTCTGGCAGGACGTTTTGGACAATGTTCTCGACGTCGATTTAAAAGGCAAAAAAATCCTCGATTTCGGGTGTAATCAAGGCGGCTTTCTTCGCCGGCTTTATGAAATAACGCCCTTCTCATCGGCTGTGGGCGTGGATCTGGCCAAAAAATCCATTGATAAGGCCAATCAACGCAAAGGAAATGTTCCGGCGCAATATTACGCGCTGGATAATATTGATTCGCTTGATAAGGATTTCGACTACGCGCTCAGCACGGCGGTGATTTTTCTTATCGACGACCTCAAGGATCACGCGCGGCAAATGTTCGGCCGGCTGAAACCTGGCGGCGCTTATTACGCCACCTATCCGATTACAGCACGGAACCTGAATTCGCGACTGTGAGGCAAGAAATAGACCGCCACGCCGCCGTTAAATGTTCGCCCAGATCCCTGGATGACGTTGTGGGCGCTTTTGAAAGCGCAGGCTTCAAGGTCCAGGTTAAAAAGATAATTCCTGAAGGTTATATCCCCGTCAGTTCAGGAAACCGCTGGTACGGTTCGGTGAAGAACAATATCGAATTCTGGTACTGGCACCGTTACGCCTTTAAATGCGTCAAACCGACCTGAGAATTTAGATGAAGCGGCTTCGCTAAAACAAAAAATCCCGGATGCCGCCGTGTTGTGGTCAGAAGCCGGTCGCTTGGCCCGGCGAACGAGAATTTTCTTATCGTGCGCGGTACAGTCTTTATGATATCGCTGCGGCGAAAGTCGATCCGGAACTTGTGCGGGCTCTTTCCAAAGATCCTGAAATCCGCGCCATTGCGGATGCCGTTTTTCCATTGTCCTGTGAGGCGGGTGTTTATGAAGAATGCGACATTGCGCGTAATCTTTTAAAAGAAACGGACCTGACCTTTGATCTGGTTTACGACCGCTATTACGGGCGTGTTTATGAAGCACTGATGCGGGATGAACTGTCATGGTTTGAACAGAACGGCGTTAATCTCAAAGGCGCGCACATCGCCTATATTGGCGGCGGTGCGATGCCGGTTCCGGCGTTCCTGATGGCGCGCATTTTAGGCGCGCGCATCACTATTTTTGATCCTGACCAGACATCCTGTGACCTGGCTTTGGCGCTTGCGGAGAGAATTGGCCTGAAAGACCAAATCCTAGCGAAAACCATTGGCGGAGAAGACGCGGTTTACGAACGAATCGATGTGGCATGGATTGCAAACTGGATCACAGACAAATTGCCGATCTTTCGCCGCATCCATGAATTTTCCAACGTACGGCATGTTGTTGCGCGCTCGGCGGCTGCGGAGACTTTAAGTTTTATTATCAATGATGAGCTGGATTGCGACCGCTGCGGGCAGGATTTCGAGTTGCTGCATACAACGCCGAAGCATGATGATATTTCGTTGATTTCCCTAATTTTCAAAAACCCGCCTTGCGTGCCTGAGGCAGATGAAATTGCGGCACGGCCCGTGGTCGATTCGATGACCGACCTGATCGGCAATACGCCTATGCTGCGTATGGACCCAAAGAAGACGGGCCTTAAAAATATCCAGCTTTACGCCAAGCTTGAACATATGAATCCGTTCGGGTCGGTGAAAGACCGAACGGCATTTGGGATGATTGGCGGTCATATTGAACGGATCGCCGCAGAGGGGCGTGAGGTGCTGGAAATGTCGAGCGGCAATGCAGCGCGGGCATTGCAAGCCATTGCTTCCATGCACGGGTCACGGCTGGAAACGGTCAGCGGACGCATTCGCGTTGAAGAAATGCGCAAGGTTTTGAGACTGCAGGGTGCGAAGGTCACGCCGATGGGCGATGACATCGATCCTGCGGATGCATATGCCGCATTGTATGCCATCGACGCCAAGGCGGATGCAGAAACCGCGCGATATTTCTATACGGACCAATATCGCAACCCGGCCAATGACGGGGCGCATTATCTGGCAACGGGGCGTGAAATTATTCGCGATGTCGGTGCGGTCGATTACCTGATCGGCGCGGTTGGCACGGCAGGATCCACCGTGGGCATTTCGCGCAGTTTAAGGGAAGCCAATGCGGATCTGAAAATCATCGGTGTTGTGTCGGAAGAAAGCGATTTCGTGCCGGGTATAAGGCATAAAGGCGAAATTTTCGATGTCGGCGCTTTTCGTGAAGAATATTACGAACAAATTATTGGTATTCATGCACTGGATGCGATCGAAGGGATTGTTCGCCTGATGCGCGATTTTGGCGTAATGGCAGGACCATCGAGCGGTGCGGCCTATATGGCAGCCCTTAGCCATTTAAAAACCCTGGATGACCAGGTTACATCTCCACAAAAGGCGGTTTTTATCGTCTGTGACCGTGTTGAACTCTATTTAAGTTATATTGAAGAGCGCAGACCCGATTTATTTTCTTAAATATGGCGGAAACTTGGCGGTAGGCTAAAGCGTTTATCCGCTGTATAGTGCCGCACACAATAACCATAAAGATGAGTAACCATGCAAGTCTGGATTCTCTACGGTCAGGATATCGAATCCAATGCCGACCTGGCGCATGAATGCCGCCGGTTTGTGGCGGAGGCGGCGCGGATGGGGGTGGATCTGCGGATCCTGAAGCCGGTGCAGTTCGATCTGCTGGTGCAGGAAGACGTGCGGGATTCGGTTTTGATAGACGGTGTGCCGCAGCCCTTGCCTGATTTCTTTTTTCCTTATCTGGACCATAGCGATCGCAGTTACTTTTCGCTGGCCATTGCGCGGCAGATGGAGCGGATGGGCGTCAAGATTTTCAATACGTCGTCCACGATCGAAACGGTGGCGGACAAGCTGCATACGCATCAGGTGCTGGTGGAAAATGCGCTGCCGACGCCGGCGACGATGCTGGCCAAGTTTCCGGTGAATATAGAGTTGGTGGAGCAGAAGCTGGGGTTTCCGGTGGTGGTCAAGACGCTGCTGGGGTCGAATGGGTCGGGCGTGTTCCTGATCGAGGACGCGGCGCGGTTTCATGATCTGATGGAACTGGTCGGGGAGACAGATCCCGGTATCCAGTTGATCTTCCAGAAATTCGTGGCGGTGTCCAAAGGGCGCGACCTGCGGCTGTTCGTGGTCGATGGCAAGGTCATTGCCTGTATGGAGCGCCGCGCGCGGGCGGGCGGATTTAAGGCCAATTTCAGCACGGGCGGCACGGTGCAGGAGTTTATACCGGATCAGGAGGCGATCGATTTGGCGATCAAGACCGCACGGGTGCTGAATATCCAGGTGGCGGGGATCGATCTGTTATTTACCGAGGACGGCTATACGATCTGCGAGGCGAATACTTTCCCCGGCTTCAAGGGGCTGGAGCAGGCCTGCAAGGTGAATGTGCCGGAAGCGATTTTTAACGCCATGCAGGCGCAGCTGGATATGGACGCGAAGCTGCGGGAATTGTCCAATAGGAAAGAGGCGGCGGAGTAGAAAAGGTTACCGCAGAAGGCACGAAGCGCACAAAGGCCTTATAATACTTTTTATAATAAAATCGGTAATTATTTTACATTGTCATCCTCCGGCTTGACCGGAGGATCTATGGGATGTTGGGACCAGTGTATGGATCCTCCGGTCAAGCCGGAGGATGACAGAAATAAAGGGTTATTTCGATGATGACATGCCTAGCTGTAAAATCTGTGGTGCATTGTCTTTACGTCTCTGTGATGAAATGTAAAAGCTGATCAATACGCCTGCCTCTGAAACGTCTGCGGCGCCGGAGAAATCATGACAGGCGCGCCGCCGCGCATTTCCATGACGGCCATGCCGCGATCGACCAGGCCGTCATTCTGGAAGCGGAAGATGCCGTCGATGCCGCTGAAGCCGTTCGGGTTGGTGATGGAGGCGCGGTCGAAGGACGGGCGGCCGTTGTTCATGGCGCTTTTGCGGGCCAGAACAGCGGCAAGGGCCGTGGCGTCATAGGATAGCGTGGCCAGGCGCGGGGCGGATTTGCCATAGGTTGACCAGTATTTCTGTTCGAAATTGCGGCGCAAATCGGGCTGCGGCGCGGCATACCAGGCGCCGGCCAGGTTGGCGTCGCGGGCGAGCGGCGCTTCATCCCATAATCCGGTGCCAAGACGTTTGACTTTATCCGGTCCCAATCCAGACGCCGTCAGGGCGGCAGCGATCTGCGACGCCTGTGTGCCGCCCGCCGCGATCAGGACGGCGTCGACATTTCCTTGGCCGTTCGTGACGAAAGGCTGCATGGCGGCGGTCATATCCGTCTGGTTGGGCGCGACCCGGCTGATGACAGGTTGCAGGCGGTAGCGGGAGGCGAGGGCGGTATAGAAATTCACGACGGCATTGCCGTATTCGCTTTGCGGCGCGACGATGCCGATGCGGCGATAGCCTTTGGCGACGGCGTAATCGACGATGCGCTGGACCTGTGAGAAGGGCAGGAAGCCCATGATAAAAGTGCTGCCGCCTGCCTGCGCCCAATCCGTCGAGATAGCAATCATGTTGACGCCATTGGCCGAGGCAACCCCGCGGACCGCGCGGACTTCGGAGGAAAACAGCGGGCCGACCAGAAGCTGCGCGCCGTCGTTGATGGCGGATTGCGTGGCGGTGATAGCGCCTTCCGGCGTGGCCTTCGTATCGCGCGGCATGAGTTCGAAGCTGTTATAGCCCATATCGAACAATGCCAATTGCGCGGCCTGGAGCATGGACTGGCCCAGTTCGGCGTTTTTACCGCTGAGCGGCAGGAGCAGGGCGATTTTGACCGGGGCAGGCTGGGCCATCTGGGCGGGTTGTTGCGCGAGGGCTGGCTGGGCCGGGGGCGCAGGGGTTGCGGGTTGCGGCGCGATCTGGTTCGGGCCGTTGACCGCCTGTTGCGTGCCGACATTGTCCCAAGGGTTCGATCCGAGGCTGCCATCGGCGCAGCCGGACAGGACAAACATTAAAATAATGAGGCAGGCAATGCGTTTCATGTGCTAACAACAATCGTTAAGGCGTGATCCGGATATGGTTCAAGAGTATGGATAACAATCACCCGACCGTCAATCTTCAGCCCGGCCTTTACCTGGTGGCGACGCCGATCGGCAATCTGCGCGATATCACATTGCGGGCGCTGGATACATTAAAGGGTGTGGATCTGGTGGCCTGTGAAGACACGCGGGTGACGGCGAAGCTGATGAACGCGTATTCCATCAAGAAAAAGCTGATCATTTATAACGACCATGCGACGGACCGGCAGCGCGATGCGATTCTGGATGCGCTTGCGGCAGGGCAAAGTGTGGCGCTGGTCAGCGATGCGGGCATGCCGATGATTTCGGATCCGGGATACAGGCTGGTGAAGGATGCGACGGAGCGTGGGTTTTATGTGACATCCATCCCGGGTGCCAGCGCGCCGCTGATGGCGCTGCAACTGTCCGGCCTGCCGAGCGATGCGTTCAGTTTTATCGGGTTTCTGCCGGCGAAAAATGAAGCGCGCAAGGCGCGGCTGCGCGATTGGGCGCATGCACCGGGCACGCTGGTGGTTTTTGAGACGGGGCCACGGCTGATTTCGTCGCTAGAAGCGATTGCGGAATGTCTGGGGAATAGAGAGATTTGCGTCGCGCGCGAACTGACCAAACTATATGAGGAAGCACGGCGCGGTACTGTGAATGAACTGGTGCAGTATTATCAGGAAAACGGGCCGCCCAAGGGTGAGATCGTCATCGTGATTGCTGCGGGGAAAGGCGATGATGCTGCGCTGGATGTTGATGATTTGCTGCAGCAATCGCTGGCCTTGATGTCGGTGCGGGATGCGGCGGCGCATGTCGCCGAAATCACGGGTCAACCGAAAAAGGACATCTATGCGCGCGCGCTGCAACTGGCATCCCAGAATGACGAAGAATGACCGCATTAGGCGTTATCATGACGGCCTGTGGGCGGAGACGCTCAGTGCGTGGTTTCTGCGTTGTAAGGGGTACCGGATTTTGCGGCAGCGTTATAAAACGCCATTGGGGGAAATCGATATCATTGCGCAGCGTGGTAAAGTGGTTGCGTTTATCGAGGTCAAGCGCCGCGCCTTGTATGAAGATGCCGTGATATCGGTGACGCCACGGACACAAAGGCGGATTGTGCAGGCGGCGCAGATGTTCATGGCGCAGCATGGCGGGCTGCAGCATTGCGATCTGCGGTTCGATGTGATTGCGGTCTGGCCTTTTCGGTTGCGGCATCTGGACAATGCATGGCGGCCCCCTGCATAATACAGGCATGCGCCTGTTCCTCCTTATTCTTTCGTCCCTGATTTTACTGACTGGCTGCTCCACGGTGGGGGTCGCCACCGGCACGGGCGCCAGCGTGGGTGTTGCGGCGGAGCAGGAGGGCGGGATCGGTGCAGCCGTCAGCGATATCGAGATTCGCGCACTGATCAACGATTTGTGGTTCCGGTACAGCGTATCGGCGTTTTCCAAGCTGCGCCTGACCGTGCGGGCGGGCCGCGTGCTGATCACCGGCGTCGTGCAAAACCCGGATGACCGGGTGGAGGCCGTGCGCCTGGCGTGGCAGGTGAAGGGCGTGAAGGAAATCATCAACGAGATCAAGGTCGCCAACAGCGATGGGTTCTCAGGATTTGTCCGGGATGAATGGATCACGACGCGGCTGCGTGCATCCATCACGTTCGACCGGGAGATTCGATCGATTAATTATTCCATCGATACGGTGCAGGGCATTGTCTATCTGATGGGCAATGCGCGCAGCCAGGCGGAGCTGGACCGGGTGGTGGAGATTGCCCGCACCATTTCCAATGTGCGGCAGGTTGTCAGTTATGTGAAGGTGCCTTCGGGCATTGCATCCGTTCCGGCGCCTGTGATGGCGGCGCCGCATCATGCCATGCCACAAGGTAAAGCCGTGCCCATTCAGCCGACCATGCCCGTTTACCATGCCGCGCCTTCGCGGTCTTCATCATCCATCACGCGTGAGGTGCTGCCCCCATGATGGCGGTTGACAGCACAACCTATCTGACAGAGGCAGGAGCATTTGCGGATGAGGATGTGGATCTGGCGCTGACGGCGCTGCATCTGGCGGCGCTTAATCATCCGGGCATTTCAACCGGGCGGTATGTCAGCCATCTGGAACAGACGGGAAAGGATGTCGCCGCACGGTTTCAGGTGTTGAGAGAGGCCGGGGCGGATGACGATGTGCGGACGCGGCTGGCGGCGTTGAAAAACGTGATCGTCGATTCGCAGGGCTTTACCGGCGCGCATGAAGACTATGACAATATGGAGAATGTCGACCTGATGCGCGTGATCGACCGGCGCTGCGGCATGCCGATATCGCTTGCGATTCTGTACATCGATGCGGCGCGGCGGCAGGGGTGGGATATCCAGGGGCTGAACATGCCCGGGCATTTCATCCTGCGGCTGGAAAAGGATGGCGACCGGCTGATCTTCGACCCGTTCAACAGCTGTAAAATCCTGCAGGCGCCGGATTTGCGCGAAATCGTCAAGGAACATGTGGGGCCGCTGGCGGAATTGTCCGCCAGCTATTACGAATCGTCCAGTAACCGGCAGATTCTGTTGAGGCTACAGAACAATATCAAGCTGCGGCAGATCAAAAGCGAAGATTACATGGCGGCCTTGAAAACCGTGGACGCCATGCGCCTGATCGACCCGGAGGAATACAGGCTGTTGCTGGATTCCGGGGTTTTGCGGGCGCGCACGGGGCAGCCTTATGAGGCGATCGATGCGCTGGAGGCCTATCTGTCCCGCGCTTTATCGGCCCGCGACCGGCATGACGCGGCGCTTTTGCTTCAGCATATCCGTAATTCGCTGCAATAATTCTTTGAAACAGGCAGTTGCCTGTTCGTTTGCGCGATCCATCTTGTTGTTCGCGGCACGGGTTGTAATTTTTTATAACTAGCTGTGGAAATGCATTGAAAGCGTGCTTGCAATGCTGATCAAATGATAATACTCATGAGGCTGGAATTCAGTTGCCGCAGGCAATCTGTGCCGCCAAAGGTCACCGTTCAATAATTTCTTAAGGAGAGAATACCATGGGTTTCCGCACTTTCATCCTGCTTGCTGCCGTGGCGCTCACGGCGACGGCTTGCTCCAGCTCGAAAGAGGGCGAGGCTAGCAAGGTCCAGGTTCAGCAGAATGACGGCATGACGTCCACCGCGATGGACGGATCGGGCATGAACGGCGATATGAATGGCGGCGTGACGCCTGGATCGCAGCAGGACCTGGCCGTCAATGTCGGCGACCGCGTCTTTTTCGCCTATGACAGCCATGACGTTTCCCCTGAAGGCCAGGCCACGCTGAACAAGCAGGCCCAGTGGCTGAACCAGTACCCGAACGTCAACGTGACCATCTCCGGCCATTGCGATGAGCGCGGCACGCGTGAATACAACCTGGCGCTCGGCGAACGCCGCGCGGCTTCCGCGAAAAACTACTTGATGTCACTGGGCATCCCGGCGTCCCGCATCAACACGATCAGCTATGGCAAAGAGCGCCCGGCCGTGACGGGGTCCAGCGCCGAAGCCTGGGCACAGAACCGTCGCGCTGTGACGGAAGTCCAGTAATAAGGAATCGGCATGTCTGTTCCGGCAGTGCAATGCCAGACGAAGGATAAAGCGCAGGGGGTTCACTCCCTGCGCTTCTCCGTATTGAAGGCGGGTACATGCCTGTTCGCTTTGGCGGTTCTGGTTGCAGGCCCGGCGATGGCGCAGACCGATATGCGCACGCGCATGAAGCAGCTTGAAAACCAGATGGAAACGCTGAGCCAGCAGGTCACCAACCCTGCCGGCGCCGATGCCGTCAAAGAATCACAGACGCAGATGCAGGATCATCTGTCGCAGATCGACAATAGCCTGACGGCGCTGACCGGCAAGGTTGAAGAGCAGCAGCACCAGATGCAGGTGTTGCAGGACTCGATTGCAAGACTTGAACAAAGGCTGACATCGCTTGAGCAGCGCGCGCCGGGTGGTGCCGCGCCGTCAGCAGCGCCGACAACCACCACGACCGAGACAATCACTGCCCCATCCGGCGGTCTGACCGCGCCATCCGAATTGCATGAGAGCGATCTGGGGCAACCGCCACAGCCACAGCCGGCCACGGCGGCAGCTCAGCCTTATGCGCCGGGCAGCGGATTTAGCGGCGGCGTTGCGAAACCCGCCGATCCCAACGCGCCCGCGACCGCGCAGACCACGCCGGAAACGCCGCTCGGCACGCTGACCAAACCCGAATCGCCTGCCGCGGATCCGGTGAAGCCGGCGGATACGCCTGAGGCCGAGTATGAAGCCGCCTATACCGAACTGAAAAACCAGAATTATGATGCTGCGGAAAAGGCGTTCAAGGATTTCCTGGCCAAGAACCCGAAGGACAAGCTGGCCGCCAATGCGCAATACTGGCTGGGCGAAACTTATTATGCACGCGCGCAATATGCGCCTGCCGCCAAGGCGTTTGCGTCCGCCTACCAGAAGTATCCGCAAAGCACCAAGGGGCCGGATGCGCTGCTGAAAATGGGGATGTCGCTGAACGGTATGGGTGATAAGAACTCGGCCTGCCTGACCTACGGTCAGTTGAAAAAACAATTCCCGACCGCCAAGCAGAGCATAAGCGCGGCGCAGGATGAATCCGCGAAGCTTGGCTGCAAGTAAGTCCTCATTGTCATTTTGTCATCCTCCGGCTTGACCGGAGGACCCATGCAATGCCGCTTTTATGATAAAAGCGTGACAATTTACTTACCTTCAGAGAGAATAATCACCAGTGTATGGATCCCCCGGTCAAGCCGGAGGATGACAGGTTGTTTATCTGGGCTTTGCCAAGGCGATCATTAACGTAAAGAAAATTCCAATGAATGCCGCCGGGCAAATTTTTTCACCTCAACACCTGTATGATGCAATCCACGACATCGACGTGGACAATATTATTGCCGTAGGCCTTTCCGGCGGGCCGGATAGCATGGCTCTGGTCTGGCTGTTTTCGCAGCTTTATGCGGAGGGGCGGGGGCCCGCCATTGAGGCCGTGACCATCGATCACAATCTCCGTCCCGATTCAGCCGGGGAAGCGCAAGTGGTGGGGGCGGCGGTGCGGGATTGGCCGGGGGTGACGCATTCCATCCTGACCAGGCCGAAGCCGGATGCATCGACACGGATCCAGGAAACAGCCCGGGCGGACCGTTACGCTATGTTAGAGGCGTTCTGCAGGGAAAAGAATATAAGCCGTTTGTTCACGGCTCACCATCGGGACGACCAGGCGGAGACATTTTTAATGCGGCTGGCGGCGGGGTCGGGGCTGGACGGGCTGGCGGGGATGCGGCCTGTCAGTGTTTTGCCATCGGGTTTACGGCTGTGCAGGCCGCTCCTTGGCGTATCGAAACAGGATCTGGTGGCAGTATGTCAGGCGCACGGCTTGCCCTATGTTGAAGACTCGTCAAACCGGAACGAGCGTTTCGCAAGGGTCAGGCTGCGGGCGGCGGCGGAAAGCCTGGAACGGGAAGGCTTGTCATCGGAGCGGCTGAAAAAGACGGCTTGGCGGTTGAGGCGCGCGCAGGAAGCTATTGATTATTATGCTGAAAAACTCTGGGATGATTCGATCCTTAGTGTAAGCACTGACCGTGTCGTTTTTAAATACGCGCTGTTACAAAAAGCACCCGATGAAATACAATATCGAATTCTGAAAAAGGCAATTGTTGAGTTAAGAAACGCAGCGGATGAAAAGCAGGATTACGGGCCGCGCATGGACAGGCTTGAAGAATTGACCGCGCAATTTTTTACGGATGCGCCGATTATGAAAGCAACACTGGGCGGATGTCTGATCGTGTTGCGGCTGAAAGCGGATGAATTATCGGTCGAACGGGAAGGTTAAGAGCAAAAGCTTAAGGAAGAAGCGTTTTTACCACGAATGAACACGAAATAAGCACGAACGATAAAAATATTTTCCTTATTCGTGCTTATTCGTGTTCATTCGTGGTAAAAAATACTTTACTTCGCGCTCTAGCGGTCAAAATTCATGGGTTAATCTGTCCATAATGGATACTGCTTTCAGGCTTGCTGTTTTGCCGAAAGGCCTTAAGTATATTGTGATAGAATGGATAGATGGCTGATACTCGTGCTGCGATTCCGATGAAAGGTTTGAACCCGTGAATAATTTTGGCCGTAATCTTGTGTTCTGGCTGGCCGTGGGCCTGTTGCTGGCATTCCTGTTCAATATCTTCCAGACCACCCAGCAGCGCCAGGCGGCAGGGAAAGACATGCTGGCCTATAGCGATTTTATGGCCAAGGCGGCGGCAGGCGAAGTATCTGACATTACAATCAAAGGGCAGTCCATTGAGGGCCATTATACCAAAACAGGCGGCGATTTCCGCACGCTGGTGCCCCAGAATGAAAACGTCGTCGACCGGCTGGATAAAACAGGCGTAAAGATCACCGCCGAGCATGAAGACCCGGAGAAGATCAGCGCGCTCAGCATTTTCCTGTCCTGGTTCCCGATGCTGCTGCTGATCGGCGTGTGGATATTCTTTATGCGCCAGATGCAGGGCAAGGGCGGCGGCGGGGCCATGGGCTTCGGCAAAAGCCGGGCGCGCCTGCTGACCGAGCATCATGGGCGGATTACGTTTGAGGACGTGGCCGGCATCGATGAAGCCAAGGCCGAATTGCAGGAAGTGGTCGAATTCCTGAAAGATCCGCAGAAATTCCAGCGCCTCGGCGGCAAGATCCCGAAAGGCGCGTTGCTGGTCGGACCGCCGGGAACGGGTAAGACATTGGTTGCCAGGGCTGTGGCGGGAGAGGCCAATGTGCCGTTCTTCACCATTTCCGGTTCGGACTTTGTTGAGATGTTTGTCGGTGTCGGCGCATCCCGCGTGCGCGACATGTTCGAGCAGGCGAAGAAAAGCGCACCCTGCATTATCTTTATCGATGAGATCGATGCGGTCGGGCGGCATCGCGGCGCTGGCCTCGGCGGCGGGAATGACGAGCGTGAGCAGACGTTGAACCAGTTGCTGGTGGAGATGGACGGGTTTGAGGCGACGGAAGGCGTGATCCTGATCGCCGCGACCAACCGTCCGGATGTTCTGGACCCCGCTCTGCTGCGCCCGGGCCGGTTCGACCGCCAAGTGGTGGTGCCGCTGCCCGATGTGAAGGGCCGCGAGAAAATCCTGAGCGTCCATTTGAAGAAAGTGCCGCTGGCCATGAACGTGGTGGCGATGACGATTGCACGCGGCACGCCCGGCTTTTCCGGCGCTGATCTTGCCAACCTTGTGAACGAGGCGGCGCTGCTTGCTGCGCGGCGCGGCAAGCGCGTGGTGGGGATGGAGGAGCTGGAAGAGGCTAAGGACAAGGTCATGATGGGCGCGGAGCGCAAATCCATGGTCATGACGGACGATGAGAAAAAACTGACCGCCTATCATGAAGCCGGCCACGCCGTGCTGGCGGTGAAGCTGGAGGATTCGGATCCGATCCATAAGGCCACGATCATTCCGCGCGGCCGCGCGCTGGGGATGGTGATGCGCCTGCCGGAAGGGGACCGCGTGTCGGTGACGCGCGCCAAGCTGAAGGCCGATCTGGTTGTCGCCATGGGCGGGCGGATCGCGGAAGAGCTGATCTTCGGCCATGACAAGGTGACCACGGGCGCGTCCGGCGATATCCGCATGGCGACCGACATGGCGCGGCGCATGGTGACTGAATGGGGCATGTCCGACAAGTTGGGGCCGCTGCATTACGGACAGAACCAGGAGGAAGTGTTCCTAGGCCATTCCGTCGCGCATTCCAAAAACATGTCCGAAGGCACCGCCAGCCAGGTCGACACCGAAATCCGCCTGATCGTTGAGGAAGCCTATGCCAAGGCGCATCAGATTTTGACGACCTGCCTGGACGATCTGCATAAGCTGGCGCGGGCTTTGCTGGAGTATGAAACGCTGAATGGTGACGAGATCAAGGCCATTATGCGCGGCGAACCGATCATCCGTGATGCAGGGAATGATGAACCGATGGATACGCGCCCCAGGTCTTCTGTGCCGACCGGTGGCGGGCTGGGCGGATTGCCGCAGGGCGCCTGAAGTTTAAAGGCCTGAAATGTAAAACGGCGGCCATGCGCCGCCGTTTGTTTTTTATTTAGTCGTTTCTATCGCATGCAGAGATGCATAACAGCTGTCGGTGGGGCGTAGTTTCGAGCCATTAGCCTGCCGAGCATACCCGCTGCCTGAAAAGCCTGCATGATCCTTAAGGGCATGGCCCTGTAGAAACGGCTTGAACCAGAGTTGTTACTCATTTTGTGCCTCCTTTTCTGTTTGACACATCTGAAGACATCGCAATGTCTTCACATATAATCAAAGCATCGGAGGTGCTTATGTTCTTTTTCTTACTCAATTTATAGCATGAATCATGTGAAAAAGTCAAGAGGCATGTCAGGTCACGATTGAATGAATATCTTTAAAAATGTAAAATAAAACAAGGGAATACGACCAAGGTTCTTACAACGTGCTCGATGTGTCGGATTTCAAACACTATCGGATCAACCATTCGAAGCTGTTTGCCGACAGGCGGAACCACATCAATGGGATTG
>JBGAQU010000031.1:0-28488 GCA_044220535.1 Alphaproteobacteria bacterium
CGCTCGATGACGCCATCCGCGTTGTCGAAATGGACCCATTCCGGGATATCCAGGTCGACTGGTCCTTTGGCGACGCGCACCGGTAGAATCTGTTTTTTGAACCAGCCCCTGCCGCGCGCGGCGGCGGCGCGGAAATGGGATTCCAGCGCGAACTCGTCCTGTTCCTGCCGGCTGATCTTATATTTACGCGCGATGTTTTCCGCCGTCATCGGCATGTCGAAGTCGTTTTTTTTCACAACGATACGCGGATCGAGCGCCGGCATGCTGCCGGTCATATACGGGTTCTTGCTCATCAACTCCACGCCGAGCGAGATGAAGGCCGGAAACTTGCGTAGCGCATACATTGGGTTGGCAATAGAGCTGGCGATGATGCTGGCGGTCGCGAGAGACGATCCGCAGAATTTATTGACGGTTTCGCCGCCCGTATCCTTTGTCAGCTTCGTTTTGGAATGCAGCATGACGTTGCGGGCGATGTTAAAACCTGCGTCGCCTTCAGGGAAGGCGCAGCCGGTCAGCACTTTTTCGATATGGGTAGGATCGATGCCACTGCGTTCAAGCAAGCTGTTGCACAGCAGGACGCTTAAGTCCAGTGAGCTTAAGCCCGCCAGCTGGCCTTCGGCGTCCAGCTTCGTTGCCCTGGCGAAAGGGGTGCGGGCAACGGCGATAACAACGGGCGTGTGCTCCGGCGCCGTTTTGGCAAGTGTCTTGAACATCGGTCTCTCCTGTTCTTTATTGAATCGTCGGCACTGGCTCGGCAGCTTTTTCAAGATGGCGGTTCCAATGCTGGGTCTGCAGCAACAGATAATCCGTTTTACCCGCTTTCATCGGCAACGGATCTTTCACGAACTCAATATGTTTCGGCACGCTGTATTTTCCTAACGCCTGAAGTAGGTGAGCCTTCAGATGCTCGGCAGCTCTGTCTTCAGCCGCGCCGTCCCGCAGGCGGACAATCGCTTTCAGTGCCTGGGTGGAGCTGGAATCGGCCACCGTGATGACGACGGCCTCGGCGACAGAGGCTTCGGATTGAAGTTTTAACTCGATGGGTTCGGCGGAGATTTTTATTCCGTTGATATTGGCGACACGTTTTTCGCGGCCATGATGCGTGATGGAACCGTCCGCGTTGATCATGCAGAGATCGCCAGTCGTCAGCCAGCCATCCGCAGACAGAACCTTGCCGGTTTCCGCCTGATCTTTGAAATATCCTTTCATGACGTTCGGCCCGCGTACCTGCAGCCTGCCGACAAGGCCCCGGTTCAAGAGGCGTCCGGTATCATCGGTGCTGACAATCCGCGCCTCCATCCCGGCAAACAGATGGCCCATCGCACCCGGTTTGTTGCCGTAGCGAACGGCGTTGGAACAAATAACGGGGCCAGCTTCGCTTTGGCCAAAGCCTTCGAACAGGCTGTCGATCAAGCCCGTCGCTTCTTCCCAGGACTTTACAACATTCGGCGCCAGCGCCTCGCCGCCTGCAATCGAGGTTTTGCACGATTTCAGATTGTAGCAAGGCGTTGCATCATGTTCTGCGATTCTCTTGAGAAGTTTAGGGGCGCTCAACAGCGCGGTAGCCTCCGTGCGGTTGATCATGGATAAAACATCAGTCGTTTCTCTCGGATCGGGCACGGTCGCCAGTTCCGCCCCGGTCATCAGCGGATAGAGCGCGCCGACCGTGAAGCTGAAAATATGCGCGAAAGGCAAGGGGTTGGCGATAATCTCACGCTGGTCGCCATGCGGATCTACATGCAGGTGGCCTGTGTATTGATAGATCGATTGCATGACATTGGCGACAAGGTTTTTGTGAGTCAGTTCAACCAGTTTAGGATCGCCGGTAGTACCGTTCGTCGGCTGCAGCAATGCTGTGTCCGATGGATCCAGTTTCTGCGGTTCATATAGGCCGTTATTGCCGGTCATGTCCCAGTAATCAAGCATGGGCGCGCCGCATCTTTCGATAGCTTTTTTTTCAGGCCGCGCGGCGGGCGTTTGAACGTGGTCGCTCGTACGGGTTGGAAGATAGCGGTCGAGCGCGAAACGCAGATAATTGGGCGAAAGTTTGGTTTCATATATATAGATTTTCAATGTCCGCAGGAAATTGGCCGTGCCGCGCCAGCCGTACTCTGCCTTGTCCCTCATCAATTCCAGGCGATCCTTGAAAGCTTGCCAGGTCAGCGCGTTATAAAAATCCTTGCCCTTGTTTTTTAAGTTGGATGCTTTTTCTTTCAAAGCTTCTTTTGCCGGCTCCAGTTTCATCAGGGCCGGATAAAACGTTTCTTTCACGGGTGGCAATGCTTTCGCCATCGGGCAGACGATAATATTCTGCGTCTTTGTGCCAAAGGTCGCCTCGTCGCAAACATCGAGATATTCGGGCAGATCAAGCGTGGCAATGAAAAGGGCCTTGGTTTTTTGCAGCCTTTCACGCACCTCTCTCTTGTAAAAATCCGGATTGCCTTTCATGTCTTTCCGCGATTCAGGCCGCATGTTGACAACAATGCCGCCCGCTTTCCAGATGCCGAACATCAAGGTGATGTAATAGCTGGAGTTCGGCATGTAGAAGACCACTTTGTCGCCTTTTTTAAACCCCCGGTCCTGCAGGCCGCGCGCGACTCGGTCGCTGGCATCGTCCAGTTCCATGTAAGTGGTTTTCTTACCCAGGAAATCGATGGCGACGCGGCCGTCATTGCCCTGAGCCGCTGCGTTGAACATTTCAACCAGCGTGATGTTGGGTATGTCGATACCGGGCGCTTTGATATATGCAACGTTGTCGGCGGCGCGGCGCGCTTTTCTGGTGTCTGATCCCATGGACTTTCCTGACGCTGTTCAGTGAATCGTTTTTTATGTGATCTGTCTGCATAGCAGTGGTTCTTTTTCCAGTAAAGGTATGAAGTATGATGCAACCGCGAAGAGAATGAGGCGCCGCACCGGGTTGACAGCACTGATGTTTTTACTTAATAAAATTGATTAGATATAATATTTTTATCATAATCAAAGGACGATGAAAAATGACCGATGAAGTGATTAAGCTTCAACGCGGAAAATCTGTATCGTTCAGATCAGACAAACCAAGTGTTTTTAAATTGATTGTGCACGCTGCCGTTGCTGAATTCACACGATCCAGCCGCGCAAGTCTGGATCCATCGGTTAGATTGCCGATAGCCTTTAATAAAGCTGCGATCGATCCACGTAACATTGAGCATTATCAGGAATTGACGGGAGACAGGCCGGGCAGCAATGTTATTCCGGTCGGCTATTATTTTTCCCGGGCATTTTTGGGAATGGCGAAAATCCTGGTGGATTCCCAGTATCCCTTGCCCTTGTTCGACACGATGCACCGGGCAAATAAATTATATGTCAGAAAAGCGGTGCCGGTTGATCCAAGACGGATCATGAGCGTTGGAATATATCTGAAAAGCTTTAGCCAGACCGACAGAAACATCGCCTTAAATTTTGTTAGCGGCTTTCATGTCGACGGCAGGCAGGTGGCCCGGATGGAAACGTTCACTCGATTTCGCAACCGCCCCAGAGTACCACTGTCAGGTGAGCGCGATGATTTGAAATTGCTGAAAGGAATGGATAAAATAGCCGATTTGAACATACCGGAATGGCTGGGCCTGAAATATGCATGGCATATGAATGACTGGAACAAGGCGCATATCGCCACATGGCTGGCGAAAACAAGCGGTCTGGACAGCAAAACATTGCAAGGCGCCTGCTCGACAGGCATTGCGCTGAGTCATCTTCAGGATCATCCCCTGACACGTCTGGGTAAAGGCAGTTTATACACGGAGTATCTGGCGGCGGTTAAAATTCCCGGCACGCACGAACTGCATCGGCGGGATATTTATGCAAAAACGGATTTTGCCATCTTCGATACGAATATGCAGCGCGTCACCGTTAAAGGGCATATTCTGGCCTGACGCGAATGGATCAGGCCCGGCGGGTCAAATATCCGCCGGCAAGGATATAGACGCCGAACACGCACAATATCGACGTGACGATCATACCGGGCGCCATGTCGTTCAGCACGGCGATGATCGCCAGCACCGCCCATATGCCCGTCAGCACCAGGTTGAAGCTGCGGCGGCGTTCCACCCGCACCGGGTGCAGGAAGGGGATAGGCAGGAAGGTCATGATCACCAGGACGGCGACGAAGATCACAGCCATAAGCGGGGACGGCGCAATCAGGAAGAAATAAAAGGCGGCGGCGTTCCAGATGGCGGGAAAGCCCTGGAAGTGGTTGTCGTCCATCTTCATTTTCTGGTCGGCGAAGTAAATCGCGCTGGTGACGACGATGGCGATGCCCGCAATCGTGTCCCAGACGGGCGGCAGGTATCCGGCGTTCATGATGGCATAGGCGGGCACGAACACATACGTGACAAAGTCCACAACCAGATCCAGCGTCTCACCCGACCAGCGTGGCAGCGCCTCGGACAGGTTGATGCGGCGGGCCAGTGGCCCATCCAGCCCGTCGACGATCAGCGCCACACCCAGCCACAGGAACATCGTCGGCCACGCTCCATTTGCCGCCGCCTGAAGCGCGAGCAGCGCCCATGCCGCGCCGGACGCGGTGAGCAGATGGATGGAGAACGCACCAAGGGTCTTTTTGTTTATCATAATATTCCACTTGCCGGGCCACATTCCATGCGGCCAAAAGAACTTTCTAACCCAGACCGGGGTTCTATGCCTAGGGCAGAGTGGGGTGAAAATGAAAATATTCGGTATAGTTTATTTCGTTGTCCAGCCGCCTTCAGGGGACTGATACTTATCGCCTTTGTCCAGCTTCTCAATGATCTGGGCGGCGGCCAGCTTGCCGACCACCTCCAGCGACTGGGCGTTGGCGGCGGAGATCTTGGCGTATTCGGCCTGGCGCTTGGCGTTGACGTTCTCAGCCAGCGCGTCCACCTCTGGTGAATGTTTCAGCACGGCGACGTAGCCGTCCAGTTTTTCGCCGATCAGGCCGGCCTTGCGCGCCGCGTGCAGGTCCATGGCGAAGGCCTGGGCGGAAAACAATATGCCGGCAACGGCAAGGGCGGTCAGGGTGCGGAATTTCATAAAAGCCTCCGGTTAGAAGATGTCTTTATTTTTGGCGATGGATTTCTGGACGTCGCGGTCGATTTCCACCTTCACGCGCTGTTCGATATTGACGTTCAGGTTGATCTCGATCGGCTTGTCCGGCGCTTCAAGCTTCACCGTGGGGGCGCAGGCCGAAAGCAGCAGGGCGATCAAAAGAAGACGGTTTGGTTTCATTGTTTCTTGTCCAGCATGGTTTGCGGGTTTGAAAGTATCATAATATTCTGCCGCACCAAATCGATAAAGTCGCCTTTCAGCGCGACATTCAGCTTTACGGGACGCCCGTTCAGCACGGCGGGGTTGTTGCCCTCAACAGTCATACGCACCGCCACGCCTTTTCCTTCGTTATTGGTGCCGATGGTCAGATTGCTGTAATGCAGGTCTTTCAGCAGGTCGCGGGCCAGAGCCAGATTGGGGTTGTCGCCGGGGATCAAATCGGGCGGTATGGAAATAACGCCGGGATCCTGGGACGTCATCACGCCCTCAAGGATCGAAAACGCCCCGTCCCGCCCGATGCTGAGGGGCAGTGCGCCGGACACCGTACCGGTGGCGCTGATCCGCTTGCCGGTCAGGGATTGCATCAATTCATCGATGGAGACTTTGTCTATATGAATGGTCATGGCGATGGGTTTTGTGCCGAAGACCGGGATTTTGACATTGCGGACGGAGATTGTGCCCTGTTTCCAAGGGATGCTGGCGTTGAGGATTGTCAGCATCGCTTTCTGCGTATCATGCAGCGGCAGTTCTAAAAGTATCTCGGCGTGGGATTTGATATCTGCATTGGTGAAGACGCCGCGCAGGGACAAGGTTTCGTTGGAAAGGGTCAATGTGCCCTTGCCGTCCATGGAAGGCAGGGCGGATCCTTTTTTGATGTCGAGGTCGCTGATCGTCCAGCCGCCCTTCCATTGCTTTGAGTCGCTATCAAGCAACAGCGCTGCATCCGCGTGACCGGCGTTCACCTGTGTTTCGCCACTCCGGATAGACAATGCGTCTCCTTTCCACAAAAGCGATGGCGCCGGCGTTTTCTTGATATCGATATAAAGCGGTAAGGTCGTTTGCAGACTGGGCGCGTCGATCGCCAACGTGCTGTCGCGCATCTCTAGCGAGTCGAACGGCAGGATATTGAGTTCCACCGCCGTGACGGGCAGGGACCACGGCTCTCCTGATGCGTCAGTTTTGAAAAAGCTTTCAAGGCCAGGCACGATCCAGCGCCCGTCAACTTGTCGCGCGGACAAGGCCAGTTTGTTGACGGTGACGGTGCGCAGGCGGCCGTGACGCAATTCATCAGGCGTAAAACCGATGACAAGATTTTTCAGTGTGAGCGCACGGTCGTTGCCGATGCTGATGTCGTCAATGGTCGCGCTGCGCCATCCGGCGGAGGAGAGGAATAGTTCGACGGATTCAAGGCCGTAGCCACGCAAAATCGATTGCAGACGATTCGCTACAAGCTGCCGCCAATGCAAGGACAGCATAAGAAGCGCGAAACACAGCGCCGCGCAGACAATCGCCCATATGATCTTACGTCTGGAAAAAACCATCATGATGTTATTGCCGCATATAAATACGGCTGTCCAATGGCGGTTTTAAATAATTATGAAAAAAATAAACCCAAAAACGTTTTTAAAAAAAGTAATTTTGTGCGGTTTTAAGAAAAGATTTACGCTTTTCGTTGACATGCGAAGTAAAATGAAATAAAACGGAGTCATGGATAGCTGAACGGATTTTATCCAAGGCAATCTGGGCATAGAAAGCGCTTCACGTCGCATTTTATAGCTTCGAAAACATGGTCAGACATTGTTTTCGGATTTATAAAACCTAGCAAGGGAGCAAAAAATGCCAGATTATACAGCACGTTCGCCGTAGCGCGACCTTATTACCCTCACATTGTTATTTGTGTTGCCGGGCTTTCCGATGCAGGAAATTCCGCAGCCGTAAACTCACGCCTATAGGCCTGGCCATACGTCTGAGTTGAAACCCCGGAGCACGGATGTGCGTCCGCCTTAAGGACGTTTTTACTTTGATTGTTCTTTAAATAGACAATCAAGATGCCCGAATATTGTCTGAATATAAGGGTTTTACTTTAAAAGGAAAGAAAAATATGACTTCTGCCGCAACAAAAAGAGCCATGGATCCTTCGGTCGCTGAATTGCTGAACGAAGCCGCCAAAACCTCGCAAAAGCGCAATGCTCAAACGACAACACAGGCCAAAGAAGAGGTAAAAGAGGCCGACAAGCGTTTCGCAGAGATCGCAACAAACGCTTTTTATATGATTATGTTCGATCCCAACACTACGCCCGAGCAGAAAAGGGACCTTGCCGCCCAGGCCATGTTCGCCGAAGGCGCCAAGGAGGAAAGAAAAACGCGAATTAAAGAAAAAGAACTGTTCGAAGAATATCTTCAGTATGTCCGTAAGGAAATGGCGGATGAGATCACCCGCCTGGCCGATGTCACCGCGATGTCGGAGATGCAAAGCGTGATGAAAGAGCTGGATGGCGCTCTGAATAGTTTTGACGAGAGTATGACCCCGTTGATCGAAGGCGTCGATGCGATCAACAGGCTGAACGCAAGCGGAGAAACCTTCAATGCGCTGAATGAAATTCGTGACTCGAGAAAGCGTGAAGAGGAAACGAGCCAACGCCGCCAGGATCAGGAGAGAAAGCTTTCCGCATTGCGCGACAAGTTCAATGAACTGAGTGGCCAGAATGCAGTGCTTGCGGAAGACAAAGGCCTGTTTGGTTTTGGCGGAATCAGAAAATCCGCCCGCGAACAGATTGCGCTGAACGACCAGGAAATCGCACGAACCAGGCAGGAGCTTGACGCGCTGACAGCTGAAATCTCCACAGTCGCAAGCGATCCTGTTCAATCTGCCTCGGATAACTTTGCAGCCGATAAAGCCAAGTTGCGCGAGATTCTGGACATCAGCTCAGAGGAGCATATCAAGCGTCAGAAGGCGCTTGTGCAAAGCGCCTTGAACTTCAGCGCGACTTCATCGCAAAAGGCCGGCAGTGTGCGCGATCATCTGGGCAAAATGGAAAACCAGATCGAAAGTTCGGTCCAGGCGAACCGGAATATGGTGACTGTTTACGCCATCCTCAACGATGCCATCAAGATTGCAGAGGGGAAAAACGAGGAAATACGTGCATCATACGCACCCCCTGTCGATGCAGAAGGCAAGGAGGTCGCTGAGCCGATGATTGCAAAAATGACACGGGAGCAAAACAAGCTGGATGTCGAAGACCACATCTCATCCCTGGCATCGTCGACCGAAGGCACCGTGTCTTCCATCGCCGACCTGACTTCGGAAGGCATTCGTGTCAACAACATGAAAACCTCAAACAGGGAAGCCATCAAGACGATCCAGAACTTCCAGACCCGGGGTGTCGCCAGCGTATCGAGCAGCCTCAGCACGATCATCACGTCATTGTCGCAGGCAGCGCTAAACGAATCGTCGAACATGGTTGGCATGACGTTGAATCGCATGCGCGAAAACACCAACCGTATTGCACAGACCGGCGCCATCAGCGCGGCCCTGGGCATCGACAAGCAGAACGAAGAACTGCAAAAACAGCTTGACGAACTTGCAGCTTTCGGCGTGGTGGTTCAAAAAACGTCGGAAATATCACGCAAAGGCGTAAGGGAAATGCGTGAAAAACTTGACGAGCTTAACAAGCTGTCTGCTGAGGTGCAGAGCGATGTCAAGGAATCCCTCGCCATCCCGGCCGATATCGTCAGCGGAGACACTTCCCGCCAGGCAGCAAACGATGCGGGTGAAGTGAAACCGAAGCCGCAAGCTTCTGTTGCCAATCCGTTTGCTACTTTGAAAATGGGTTAACCCCCAAGGCAGGCGCGTGAAGGAGCGCACCTGCCTTTTTTTCAACCATAGATAGAAAAATCGAGCAAAAAGGTCAATGCCATGTCTAACAAAGAGAACGGCACAAATCAGAATGTCCTGATCAGCGGCGCCGAATACCTGGCCGCGCATCCGGATTTCAAGCTGGTAGGCCGTGAAAAAGAACTGCAAAGCCTGTCCGGCATCCTGATGAGGAGAAAAGCCAATTCCGTCCTCCTGACCGGCCCCGGCGGGGTGGGATGCACCGCGCTGTGCATGGGGCTTGAAGCCTGCAAGGACGACCCGGACGCGCCGTTCGACATTGTCAGCAAGCGTTTCTTCTGGCTGAACGTCGATCGTCTGTTCGCGTCCGGTGATTCCGCCACCATCAATGGTGAATTCAAGAAAATGATTGCCACACTGAACCGTACGCCGGACTCGGTGCTGATGGTCGAGGATATGAGGGATTTTATCGAAGCAGCACGCAACAACAACTGTACGCATTTTATCAACGCCCTGACGCTGGCCGTTAAAACCGGTAAGACGCAGATGATCATGGAAGCGCAGGATGAAGATCTCGATACCGTTCTGAAATGCCATTCGGACATGCATGAAGCCTTTACGTTGATGGACCTTCAGGAGCCGGCCGGGGAAGCTCTGGATGCTATCGTTACCGACAGTGCCAAAGGTCTTGAAAAGCATCATGGTATCAAGATTTCGCCGGACGCCATCAAGGCCGCGGTGGAACTGACCAACAAGTACCGCACAAACGATGCCAGCCTGAGCCGCGCACAGCCGGAAAGGGCCATGACATTGCTGGATCGCGCCTTGACCAGCTATCGACTGAATTCCCACAAGATGCCGCCTGAAGTGCTTGTGTTCGAGGCGCGGCAAAAGGCGCTGACAGCTGCAATCAAGGACGGGCAATTCACGCCGGAACTGAAAGGTAAAACGCCTGAAGAATTAGCAATCCTTCAGGCCACGCTGAAGAGCGATGTGGAAGAAGCCGCAACCAAATGGCAGAGCAATCAGGAAGAAATACGCAAGCTCAGCCAGGAAATCCGTAGCGGCGAAGAAGCGATTATGAACCTGGAAATCCAGCTGGATGAACAGGTGAAAAAGGAAGAGGACCTGCGCACCAAATCCGCCGTTTATGATGATGAAGAGCCTTTTGTTGCCAAACCGTCCAAAGCCGGACGCATCAATGCCTTTACCGTGCTGACGTCTCAGGCCGGCATGGACAGTGAAGCTGTCCACGGGCTTAAAGAGAAGATCAGGATTTTTAACGACGAAATGCGGAAAGGCAAGGCGCGCTATGAGACCGTGATTGGAGAAGTCAATAGCGGCCTTCTTCTGGATCGCGACCAGGTGTTGCTGAAATTCAGTCAGATATCCGGCATTTCGGCAAGCAAACTGAACCAGAATGAACGGGAAAAGCTTCTAAACCTGGATAGAAATCTGGAAGGAAGGGTTTTTGGTCAACCTCGTGTTCTTAGAAAAGTAGGTGACGCGGTTATCGCAGCGCGCATCGATAATGAAGATCGCGAAAAACCCCAGGCCGCCTTTATGTTTCCTGGGCCTTCGGGCAGTGGAAAAACAGAATTGGCAAAGGCTTTGTCGGCTTTTCTTCTGGATGATGAAAAAGCGCTCACACGTTTCGATATGTCTGAATATCAGGAGAAAAACGCTTCAGCCAAATTGATTGGCGCGCCGCCGGGATACGAAGGATTTGAAGTGGGGGGCATTCTGACGAATGCGATGCGAAAAAATCCAAACCGTATCTTATTGTTCGATGAGATTGAAAAGGCGGATCCGACTGTATTCGACTTGTTCCTGCAAATACTGGACGATGGAAGACTGACGGATAACGTTGGCCGAACGGTGTCTTTTGCCGACGCAATCATCATCATGACCACCAATACAGGCGCAGTGCATACGCTTACGCCGGGCCTAAGTGAAAAGGAAATTGATGAGAGGGTGATGGAGGATCTTGAACAGAGATATCGTCCGGAATTCCTCAATCGGTTTAACGGCCGGCAAAATATCGTCACCTTTAAAAAACTCGAACTTCCATCCATCGAAAAAATCGTTCGGAGAGAAGTGGACAAGCTTGACAGGCGGTTTGGTGCAAAAGGCGTCAATATCACCTTGCCAGGAAACGATCTCAAAGTATTTTGTGCCGAAAACTACGATCCGGAAACGGGCGCGCGTGGCCCTGTCGGCTACATCCAATCGACCATCAGGCCAAGAGTAGCGAGAACCATTCTGGAGAATGAGAGCGCAAAAGGCGTTATGGCCGCCCGGTATAACAAGGAAACCAAAGGCTTTGATATTGACCCGCCAGCGCAAACGCATGCGCCGGAACAAAACAACGCGCCCGCGCAGCCCGCGCCGCTGGCTGCCAGATTTAACCACTCATAACATAAAAAACCGAGGAGAAACCATCATGACAACCGAACCCAACTTATCAGGCGATGCATTGTTGAAAGAAGCCTTAAGGCTTCAGCGGGAAGCCAGCCAGACGGCTTTTGATCGCAAGAAAAAGGAAGACCAGTCCGGCTTTGGAAGAGTGCGCAGTGATATCATGGAGCTTAGCGGGTTCTTCAACCAGCTGGTTCAGGCCGGATCGTGGATTTATGAGAACGCGATCAAGCCAGTTGCATCGTGGGTGCCCGGTCCGGCCAAGGCCCTTGCCTTGGGTTACAAGCATCAAATCTGGGACAGGCTGGTCTATGCGACTGACCAGTATGATACGCCGTATTTCTCTAAAAAACGCGCGGCTGGTGTTCTTGCGGCAACCTTCCTGGCATTGGCCTGTGTGCCGACGGCGACCACTTTGACAATCGATACAGCGCTTTATGCCACGACCGTGCATAAAAACGAGGTTTTGTATTTATACCAACCATGTATGGTCCGTATTCGACCATTTTGGACTTTATTATCCTGATTATGTAGCGGGCGCGGTGCCGCCTGTCATGAGCAAATGTGAAGTGACGACCTATGGCATTCGCTTCAAGCCATTCGTTGACAGATGGGATATCTATCCAGATGTCCTGACGGCAACCTGCCAGCCTATCGAGGTAAAGGATGGTGTGCATATATCACCGGTCTGGACAGCGCCAGCAGCTACAGGGCATGCGGTAACGGCACCTGCGCCGACGGCACCGTAAGGTAAGGGGGTTTTACCTAGATCCCCCTCCTTCCGGTTCTGCTCCCGCCTGGAGGGGGAGGCCACTTATAATGCGAGAGACAGCTTTTTCCTGTTTGACTTGAAGCGAACAGTCAAATTGTCATCAATACGCGAATCCTTATGCGATACGATATGGAGTTCGTCACCGATGCGCGTCGCTTTATAATCTTTTGAACGCAGGCATTCGCGATCCGTCTTGAGTACGATGGAATCCTGCGGCTGGGTCAGGCGGAATTGGATGGAATTACGTTCGACACCCGTGATTTCAGCCGTTGAGGTTTTAACCGCAACATCGTTAAAGACCACGTTCAGGGGAAGCATGACACTGGCACGCTCCTTCAGAATGAACGGTTTTTTACCCAATAGAGGTACATCGTTTTCAAAAATTCTCATCGGTTTCTGGAAGTAATCCAGATTCATCATGTGCAGGAAACGTTCGCCCTGGTCATTCGCCGTTGTCGTGGTGAAAACACCAAGAAATGGCGAATCGTTTTTCAATGCGGGTGTGGCGCCCAAACGGGTTAGCGCTTGAGTAAACAAGGGAATGTCGCATACCAGCTGTGCAGTGATCACGATCGCCTTGCCCTTGCCGAGGCTTTGTTCGAAACCACAAACTTCCTTTGTCCCTTTCAGGGTAAAGATTGGCGTGGCCGTAGTGTTTTTAAACGTTTGCGCGAAATGCGTCCGGATATCGGCCCGGGGGGAGGCCCAACCCGCACTGGCTACGGTAAGAAACTGGTGGTCGGTGTGCTTGCGTATCCCAAGAACATCGGCGCCAAGCGCGTCTGCGAGTATGGTGCAGGCGTTACCACTCATGTCATAAATCGGCAGTTCGCCATATAAAAGAAGGCTGCCGCCCTTTTCGATCCAGTCCACCAGTTTTGTTTGAACATCCGAATTCATGTAGCGCGCGGAGGCCAGCATCATGACGCCCGGTACCGTTTTGTCCAGCGGATTGTCCTGAATGTTGGTTGCACCGAACCGGTAATTCGAAAGCAGCGCTGCCCGCACCATATGTTCCCATGCCAGCTGGCCGCGATTGACTTCCAGATTGCTATTGATCGCATTCATAACATCGCTGGACGGATATTTGTATTCCGTCATAAAGTAATCAGGGATGAAGGCCAGGGTCAGGTTATCGTGCTCTTCCGTCATCGTGCCAATTTTTTCAGAGACGGCGCTCATGGTTTTGTGACAGCGCGCAATCTGGTCGAATGTGTAATTCAACTGACCTTCAGGCCCGATCGGGGCGGCAAATCCATGCCGCTCGCCTGTGATCGCAATCCGTCCATCGCCGTCATCCGGCGGCGGATCAAGCATGTAATTATGGCCGCCAGCCATCAGATATTGGTTGATCATGCGCGCGCCCTGTGCAACGCACATACGGAATTTCATATCGATACTGGCTGTTTCCTGGCGGTTGCCAAAAGTCTGCCCATAATTACCATCGCCTGTTTCAAACTCCATGGATGTAAGAAGATGGTCATCCAGGTTCACCGAGTTCATAAACGCATTGATGATATAAAGATCCTGAAAGTTTTCATGGTTGAAATGACTGAGATAAATATCCGTGCCAGCCAGGTAGCCTGGTTTTTGCGTGTAGCTTTCATAGAGCTGGCTTATACCGATAGGAAAAGTAAGCGCACGGTTGTTGGACGTGCCATGCACGTTGATAATAAACGGGACGTCTTTGACGCCGAATTCTTCAGCATAGTTACGCAGTGCGGAGACGTATCTGGCAAAACGATTGCGCATATAGTGGCCCAAATCTTCGCGTAACGCTGCTGCATAATCGGGCTGCGGCGTTCTTATCTGCGGCACAAAGTTACGCAGGCTGTTAAAACCAAACGGATAGCGGGTTTTAAGCGTATCGGCATCATGATTTTTTTTGATCCAATTAAAAAAATCAGAGAGGACGGTATAGGTCAGGTCCGGTTTGTTCGTGATCCAGGACAGCATCCCGATCTCATTATCCAGCTGAACCGCGATAATATTGCCACCCTTGTCCTGAAGACGAGAGACAAGAATGGGCATGACTTTCTGATACCAGCTTTTCGTTTCCTCAAGAAAAGCAGGGGCGAGATAATCGACATTGGCGCTTTTGATCGGCAAGCCGTCCCAGCTTTCGGGAATGATTTCCGGATGTTTCTCGTAAATCCAGTAAGGCAGGCCTTCGTTTTTGATTTCGGCCATAATAAACGGGCCGGGGCGCGCAATAAAATACAGGCCGTTGTCACGGCATAGATCAATAAAATCGCCAAGAGCAAGTTCTGGGCGCGTTGACCCGTCAAAATCAGGCTGCCCTTCAATATATTCATGACATAGCCAGGGAATATAGGACGCGACCGTGTTGCATCCTGCCGCTTTCATCTTGTCAATGCGGTCCTGCCATTCTTCGCGGGCTACGCGGAAATAATGAAGCTCGCCGCTCAGAATCATCTGCGGCTTTCCGTCAATCAGGAACTGCCGGTTTTCAATTCTGACCATGTGGCCGTCCGCACATATAGAAAGTCTGCATCAGCTTAATTTCCCCCGTTCTTCAGCGATTTCTTATTTAACCTGACGCTAATAAATCTGAATAAACTGTCAATACGGTAAACATGATGCGTTGCGTTCATTGCGATGCACACATCTGTTTGTCAGATTGTTATATGCGATATGCTGCATTTGCATTTTTCATTGTAAGCATTGAAAGTTTGAAAAAACATAATGCTGTAAAAGGTCAATTTGACTCAATATTGGCAAAGCATCAGCTAGCGAAGAAAATTGTGATAGAAATTGCTTTTATATAGCCACTTCCATAAGGCGAGGCTTGTTTGGCGTTGGCTTAATGGATTCCAGTAGATTGCCTGTTTCTGTTACAGCCAGGAAACGGTTATGAAAGCGGCCGATTTCGCTGCGATGGGCGATGCTGATAATGGTTGCATCCGGGTTGCGCTTGACCAGCTGCCGGTAAAGCGTTTCCTGCATCTCGGGATCCATCGCGGATGTGGCTTCATCGAGAACGATCACGTCATACTTCATCAGAAGCATACGGGCGAAGACCAGCATCTGCTTCTGGCCGCCCGAAAGATCTTCCCATGAATGGTTTGTTTGGCCGGGGCGACCTGTGTGATCAAGAAACGGTATAAGTTCGGAAAGTCCAACGGCTTTAAGCGCACGATGACACTCGTCATTACTAAACGTTAATTGATCCGGATCATTCGGATGTACTTTTTTCTTATAAACGGGATAAGGATGAGTAATATTCTCTCGCAAGGTGGCGCCCTTAAACACCAGGGGCGTTTGCGTGGCATACAAAATATTCTGATCTTTCGGCATGGATATATCGCCGCTGCCATATTTCCATTGGTCGAACATCGCGCGCAAAATCGTTGATTTACCGCAGCCTGATTTACCCTGGATCAGAACACGTTCACCTTTGTTGATTTCCAGATGTGGTATAGAGATCAAAAGCCGGTTTTCAGGCGTATTCAGTTTGACATTTTTGAAAATGATGGAGGGTTGATCTCTGTGATGCGTCTGGACGTCAGCGATGGCCCCTTGTTCACTGTAAAATCCCTTGAGATTCTGTACGCTCTCAATACGCTGCGCCAGGTCTGTAATCCGGTTGGCCTGTGCTTTGAATTCTACATAGGCGGGATTGACGTTTATACACCACGACAGGTTTTCACTGAGTTTATCAAAGAGCGCGGCATATTGCATGACACTGCCAAACGTCATGGCCGTGGTGAAATAGGCGTTGGCAACGGCCGCGCATTTCAGAATATCACGCGAGCCCGTATAAACGCCACCGACGAAAGATGCAAAAAATTTTGCATCCCTGATCATTTGATAATTATCTACCATTTTGGAAAGACTGTTATCCAGGCGTTCCTTCTCCCTTTCCTGATTGGGATAGGAAGCAATTTCAGAGGCGTGTAGATCTATCTTTGATATGTTTAAATTGAAATCGGCATTTTTTTGCAATTGTTTTTCGTTCAGCAGGATCAAAGGATTATACACTTTTTTCGCCAGCCAGGTGCCGGCCGCGGCATGGGTAAATGCTGCAGCAAGACCAATGGCAGCCGCAGAAAACGGCATACTGCTAAACATTATATATAAAGATGAGGTAAGAAGCGTCGCAGCGTTTAAAGCGCCCATGCCAAGGCCAATCGTATGGCTGAGCAGTTTTTCAGGGGCGTCCGACATCCGTTGTTGAGGATTGTCGATCGTGCCAGGGTTAAGATGGATATGGAAGAAGGCTTTATCGAGAAGGTATGCCTTTGTAAGTTTATCCGTCAACCATTCCTGCCAGTAAAGCCGCAGACTATCGGCCAGATACCCGGTCATACTGCCAGTCAGACTCGTAAGTTTTAGAAGACCGGCCATATATCCGATCTGTGTCGCCATACCCATCACGTCTTTAAGGATCATGGCGTCCCAAAAGCTTTTGATCGCGTGGAATGTGCCAATGCTTAATGCGCCATTGGCAGCAATGATCAATACAGCAATCGCTCCTGCGACAACCCATGGAGAAGTCTGCGGGTTAATTTTCTTTTTATTCAGAAGCGCCCAGCCGTCAAATGGCTTGATCGGTGCGTTTGACCGCCAATATGCGCTGAGCAGGCCCCAGCTTGTACGCATGCCTGACACTGGGGTCGTGTGGCTGGTGTCGTCCATAAGGGATGCGCGCTTTTTCCTGTCCAGAACAGGTTCGGTTCCGGTTGGGCCGACCGTATGGCTCACCTTTTTGAAAAGTTTGCTCAAATCCCAGTTCACATGAAAACCTTTTAGATACTCAAAGGATGGCCCTGTTCGGCGCGGTCTTCAAAAAGCATCTTGAATTGTGCCTATTTTCCGTAGCCTAAATTTTCTGGGCCAGTCGTCAAGGGTGCAAATGTGACGCAGTGCAAACATGACAGATCGTACAATCCGCTGTCTGTCAGGTATTTCAAGTGTTTAAAAGGCAGTGATGCTCAACGAGCTTTTTGTGGAAGGCTTTTATTCATGAATCCATCGCTCCACGCTCTTGGCGGCGTGCAATCCAGTTGCAAAGCAACCCTGGAGCAGATAGCCCCCGGTCGGCGCTTCCCAATCCAGCATCTCCCCGGCTGCGAACACGCCAGGTTTTCGCAGAAGCATAAGATTTTTATCAAGAGAGTTGAAAGAGATACCGCCCGCGCTGGATATGGCACGATCGATGGAGAAGGGGGCGTTAAGGGTCAGGCGCAGGGATTTGACGGCCCGCGCCAGTTTATCCGCCGCCATGCCGCGCAACCGTTCCGGCCCGAATGTCTCATAAAGCAGGGCGATAATGACGGGCGACAGGCCGACACGGCGGAGGTGGTTCGACAGGGAATTGCGCCCGCGCGGCCGTGCGATTTTTTCTTCCAGTACTTTGACATCCATGCCGGGGCGCAAATCAACAGTCAACATGGCGCTTTCACGCGCTTCGATTTCATTGCGTAGCGCGGAAGACAGGGCGTAAATGGCGCCGCCTTCAATCCCTTGTGCCGCGATCACCGCTTCGCCTTGAATGGTTATGCCGTCAGAAGACAGGGCAATCGGTTTTAGCGGCGTTCCGGCGAAACGGTCGCGGAACATATCCGACCATTCAACATGAAAACCGCAATTGGCGGGGCGAAGATTTTTGACTTCGACGCCTTCCTGCTCAAGGATGGATATCCACGACCCGTCCGAACCCAGGCGCGGCCAGGATGCGCCGCCGAGCGCAAGGATCGTGGCGTCGGGCGAGGCATGCATGATACCGTCCGGTGTATCAAAGACCAGTGCGTTATCCTTCCAGCCTTTCCAGTGATGCCGAAACGCGAAACGAACGCCGAGCGCATCGAGCCGCGCCAGCCAGGCGCGCAACAGCGGCGACGCCTTGAAGGATTCCGGGAAGACGCGGCCGCTGGAGCCGACGAATGTTTTCTGACCTAAGGATTCGCACCATGCACGCAGGGCTTCGGGGGTAAAGGCTTCGATGAAAGGCGCGATGTTTTTTGTATCGTAACGCTGCAGAAAGGCGGGCAGGGCTTCACTATGCGTCAAATTCAGCCCGCCGCGCCCGGCCATCAGGAATTTGCGGCCCGGCGACGGCATGCGATCGCAGACTGTGACGGTATGCCCGGCGGACGCCAGATATTCCGCCGCGAACAGCCCGGCGGGGCCTGCGCCGATAATGGCGATGATTTTGGGCGATGGGGTCATGGGATGCTTGTACCTGAAAGGTTTGAAGAAACGAAGTAATTTAACACAAAAAACCAGGTTCGTCATGCCCGCGGAGGCGGGCATCCGGCTTTAGTCTCGAAGTCCGTGGGCTTCATCGCCGGATCCCCGCCTCCGCGGGCATGACGATTAGGGGCTTTTCTTTGAAATAAACCGGGAACGGAGGTTTTCGAGGCAAAGATAAACGACTGGCGGTACGAACAGTGCCAGACTTGCGATAACGCAATAACCACGCGCAATGCCGAGGGGCTGGCGGAGTTCGGGCGCCCGCGCCGAGGCCGAGGGCGATGGGTATGGTACCGAAAATGGCGGCCATGGTGGTCATCATGATCAAGCGGAAGCGCAGGAGCGCGTGGCTTGATAAATGGCATCATAGGGTGTTGCGTCGCGCCCAGTTCCTGGATCGCAAAATCGATCATCATGATGGAGTTTTTCTGACGATGCCGATCAGCAGCACGATGCCGATGATGGAAATCACGCTGACCTCCATCCCGAACAAAGGTCAGGTCAGGATGGCGCCGAGGCCCGCTGAAGGGAGGCCGGACAGGATGGTGATGGGGTGGATGAAGCTTTCATACAGCATGCCGAGGATACGTAGATGACGAGGATGGCGAACAGCAGCAATGCGCCCTGGCCTTTTGGCGAATCCGAGCTTCAGCGTGCCCTGAAACTGCCGGTGATGGTGCCGGGCATGCCGACGCCACCGGCACTTGCCGATGCGCGTTACCGCTTCGCCAAGCGAGACGCCGATCAGGTTGAAGGACAGCGTGACCGCGGCAATTGGCCCTGGTGGTTGATGGACAGGGCGGTAACGCCGCAACATGATCGTCGCCAGCGCGTTCATCGGCACGGATTTTCCATCGGCCCCGGTCACATATATATTGTCGATATTGTCGATGGAGGTCTGATAATGCGGCGCGGCTCTCAGGATCACTTCTCTTGCAATCGTTGGACGCGGTGTAGATGCTGGCCACCTGCGCGTTACCGAAGGCGGCGGCGAAGGTGCGGCGGATATCGCCAGTACGCGTACGCCTTTGCTGGTCGACGGTTACGATGTATCGCGTCACGCTGAGCGCGTCGTGATGACGTCCATCCATCTGCGGACAAAGCCAGTCCTGCAGCTTGTCAGACCAGCTGTAGAGTTCATCGAGATCGCTTCCTGCAGCGCTGATGATGCTTTTAACAGCACGGCCGCCGACCGAATATTTGAACCGGTTACGCATAGACTTCAGCCGGGGATTTTGCAGGTTTCTTTGCGGATTTGTTTAACGATTTTCAAAGACGTCAGCCGTTTGCTCTTGTGGGCTGACAAACATACGCCCGGAACGCAGGAATCGCCACCGCCGCCATTCGCAGAAAAGACCGTGGCGACCATAAGGATTGGCCTGACGATGGCGGCGGCCTGTTTCTGTTTGGCCAGCGGCGTCGAATAAATATCCTGACCAGCCAGTGTTGATGGAGATGACCGTATCTTCCAGCGGGTTAATCCGTTATTATAAAAGCGGCGACGCTACCGCGCTGAATACGCAGAGCAATACCAACAGGCGATGGTGCGCAATGTAATACCCAGCATCCAGCGGTAACCCGCCCAGCATTGCCTCAAAACCCGCGTTCCAGCCCGCAGCGCGCAACTGGCCTTCGTTGCGATGGGCTTTTAAAAGGCGGCTGTACAGCATGTGGGTCATTGCGCGATCAGCCCTGGAAGTGATGGCGATGATTGTCATGGCGAATTCACGGAACAGCCGCCCAGCAATGCCGCCCATGAACAGGACGGGGATAAACACGGCGACCAGCGACATGGTCATGGAGACATGGTGAAGCTGACTTCGAGCCTTTCAGCGGTCATCGGTTTCTCGCCATCCTCGATATGACGATGTTTTCCAGCATGACAATGGCGTCATCGACGACGGTGTTCACGCATAACGTCAGCGCCAGCAAGGATGTTATTGATGAAAGCCCAGAGATGCATCGCGCCATAGGTCGCTATGATGGACAGAGGCACGCCAGTGCCGCTGGCTGATATGTGGCGCGGCCAGAGCGGAGAAATAGAAAATCACCGCGACCATCGCGTCAGAAGGTCAGGAACAGCGGAGCCAGGTCATGCACGGAATGCTGGATGGCGAGGGACCGGTCCATGGTCAGTCCAGAGGCTGCAGTTGCCGCTGGCGTACTGGCAGCAATTCGCGCACGGTTTGACGACGTCAACGTATTGGCGTCGGCTGGCGCTGGGATGGCGACAATGATGGAGGTTTGCCGTTCAGGAAGGCAGCCTGGTATTTATCGGCGACGTCATCGCTACAGTACTACATCACCGAGGCGACAGTATGCGCTGCCTTTCCAGACGGCGATCATATTGCGGAAGCCTTCGGCGTTGGTCGCTACCTCGATATCGATGTTGAAGAAGCGTTGTACAAATGCTGCCCATCGGCGTGCTGGACGCGGCGGCGGCGACGGCATCACCCAGCTGGTTGAAAAACGGCATATTCTGCGCCGCCAGCTGCGCCGGATTGGCTTGATGGGCGGCTACGGCATATTTTCCTCCCCGAAAACTGCGCCTGCGCGACGCCGGGGACTATGGAGCGTGCTGCGCCATCAGCGTGTCCGCATATTCATCCACCTGGCTCAAAGGCATATCGATGACGGCAATGAACAACGGCTGGTCCGCCGGGTTAACCTGCGCGACGGCGGTGTGGTCATTTCCTGGCAGGCGGTGGGCGCAGCGGTTGAAATGGCCGTTTGCACATCCAGCCGCGCCGCCGATATTGCGGTCGAGGTCGAATTGCAATGATCTGCACGCGCCGTGCTGTATCTGGACGACGTCATCGACGTGAAATACCGGTGTCGGTGGAGAATTGCCGTTCCAAGGGTGTTGCGACGGAGGTACACATGGTTTCCGGGCTTACGCCAGCGGTGGCGATACCGAATGGTTGGCACCACGCCTGGAAGAAGTTCTGGCAAAGCGCGCCAGATAGTCCGTAATCCCGCTATCAACACAACGACGTGCCATCAGCAGGATGGTGAAGACCGGGGCGGCGGATGACCCGGACAGGATCATATGTTGGCTTTGCCGGGTTTGATCGGGCCGCGTCTTTCAGCGCCATCATGCCGTCGACAATCACTTGTTCACCTCACGCAAACCCTTGACGACCAATGCCTGAAAATCCTGATGCGCGTGACATGCCGACCGGGCGTTTTACGGCTTTATCGTTTTTGCGACATAGATCGAAGCGTACAACAACAACCAGGTCATTTTGAATGGCTACTTCGGGGACGGTGATCGCCTGCACGCCATTTCCGATATTCACCGTGACATTGGCCAGCATGCCGGGCCAGCTGTTCGTCGTCATTGGGAAGGTCGCGCGTACGGCGAAAGTGCCGGAAGCCGCACGCACGGCATTGTCGCGATGATGCAGGCCAGAGTGCCCTGTAGACACGGATTTCGATCCGTCGCGCATGGCGAGGATCGAGACGTCGCCGACCAGCGGTGCGCACGGAGTCGAAACCGGCCTGGGGCAGGGCCGCCTGAACGGAGATCGGGCGGATCTGGTTGATGGTGACCAGCGGCGCGGTATCATTGGCGCGCACAGTGTTGCCGGCTGTGACGTTGATCGTGCCGGTGCGGCCGTCTATCGGCGAGACGATAATAGTGTAACCAAGCTGTACTTTAATATTGTCGACCGCCGCCTGGCTGGACAGGATCAAAGCCTTGCGTTCGTCGAGCGCGGCCTTCGCGTCGTCCCGCGCGGCTTCGGATGCGAAGCCTTTTTCAGCGCCGAGCGCCTGGCGGTCATATTGTTTTTGCAGGGTGTCGATCTGCGCCTTGTTCGCCTGTAAGGAAGCTTGCGCCTGCGCCAGTTCGGCTTTTAATGTGCGGTCGTCCAGCGTAAAGAGCGGCTGGCCCTTTTTCACGAAATCGCCCGCCTTGAATTTGACGTCCATGATCTGGGAGTCGATCCGGGCGTTCAGGGCCACGGTCTGGAACGGCACGACCGTGCCGAGCGCCTTGATCGTTTCCGAAACCGTGCGGATTGTGGCAGGCATGATCGTGACGGCGGCGGGCGGATTTTTGGGTTTTTCATCCTTGGCATCGGCGGCCAGACCACTGTTGCAAGAAAGCCACAGTGTGGGCAAAAGGGCGGCAATCAGCCAGTATTTGCGGATGGGTGCAATCATGGTGTCTTCTATACGCAGGCGAAGGGGTAATCCTTCGCAAAGAGTATAGTTTAAAACAGGATTTTAGACAGGCCGGTTTTAGATCACCGTATCAGGTGCCAAGGGACAATCGGCCTGCGTGTCGCCGAGTTCGATCTGCAGGGTGGAATGGCCGATATGGAACCGGTCGTGCAGCATCCGGGATGCCTCCGCCAGAAATCCATCGCCGGGATGGCCGTCCTTCATCAGAAGATGGGCGGACAGGGCGACTTCGGTCGTACTCATCGCCCAGATATGAAGATCGTGGACGCTGGCGACGTCGGGCAGGATAGAAAGCGCTTCACGGACTTTATCCGGATCGATATGGGCAGGCACGGCGTGCAGGGCAAGCGTCAGGGAGTCTTTCAATAAGCCCCATGTGCCCGCAACGATGACAACCGAAATCACGATACTGACCGCCGGGTCGAGCCACAGCCATCCTGTCATCATAATAATGAGGCCGGAGATCACGACGCCGAGCGATATGCCTGCATCCGCCGCCATGTGCAGGTAGGCGCCGCGCACATTCAGGTCGTGCTTGTTGCCCATGAACATCAGCGCCGTTACGCCGTTGATGAGAACGCCGAGGCCCGCGACGATCATGACGGTTATGCCTTCGACTGGCTGCGGTTCAGAAAATCTATACAGCGCTTCCCACACAATCCCGCCGACGGCGACCAAGAGAACCACGGCATTGGTGAGTGCCGCGAGGATGGAGGAACTTTGCAGGCCATAGGTAAAGCGCTGTGACGGTTTGCGTTTCAAAAGCTGCGATGCGATATAGGCGAGGATCAGGCTTAAAACGTCGCTGGCGTTATGTCCGGCATCGGCCAGAAGGGCGACAGATTGCGCCTGCAGTCCGTAAATCACTTCTGCCAGAACAAAGACGATATTCAGGGCGATACCAATCAGAAAGGCGCGGCCGTAATCCGCCGGGGCATGACAATGATGGTGATGGTGCGAATGGTCGTGCATGGCTTATTCCTGCTGGGCGCTTGAACCTTCGGTCTGGTCTTCCTGGCGGATCAGCGGGCCAAGATGTTCAAAGCCTTGAGTCAGGAGGGACTGCATAAGCGATTCCATGCCTGCGGTAATGGCGGCGAGATCATCCGATGCGGCGGGTTTGGAATCGCCGATGGTAAAATCCGCCACCGGCTTTTCACCCGGCAGGGAGACAAGCGTGAATTCGAGCGCGCCGTGCAGCGTGGGTATGCCGGAGGGCTGGCCTGCATAGACGGGTTGGAATTCCAACACTTTCACCGCCAGGCGATAGCGTGAGGGCAAGTCCATATCGGGAGATGCGACCGTCATGCCCGGATAGGCGGTGCGAGCGGAGCGCACGATGAAATCCTGCAGCAGGCTGTCGAGACGTTCCGGCCATTTTGCGCCGGAATAATAATCAAGACGGCGGCCGTTGTTCCAGTAGAGCGCGATGCGGTCGGTATCAAACCCGCCCGGCACATCGGGCGGCATGACCTGCATAACGCCGCTATAGGAGTTTTGTGATTTGGATTCCGTCTGCGGGTGCAAAACATAAATCGCCGGCGGCGGTTCCGTGGATTGGAGGAGAGAGGAGCACCCATTAAGCAATAATGCACAGGCCGTCATCCCCGCGAAGGCGGGGATCCGGCGATACATCACCGCAAGAGTGTGCCCGGTCCGCCGGATCCCCGCCTTCGCGGGGATGACAATTGTAGATAATAAAGATGATTTCATTTCCTGATCTCCACGCCCTGATCGGACGGTTTGTAGATGATGCTGGACGGGTTTTGCTTGACCTTGTCGGCGACGTCGCGGATGGATTTCGCCATGGACTGCGCGTCGCGGCTGGCTGCCGTGATCTGGCGCAGGCCTTCATCGGTGAATTTATTGATGTTGGCCTCGTTGGTGGCCAGGATGTTGTTCAGCTTCGACACGGTCTGGTCAAGCTGTTCCGCCGCGCGGTTCATGCGTTCCATGGTGGGCGCGAAGCCGTCGCTGGCGGCGTTCAGATTGGCAAGTGCGCTGGTCGCGTTGGTGACGTTCTGTTCACTTAATATACCGTTCAGGTCGCGCGACATATGTTCGATATTGGTGAGTGTCTGCGTCATCATCTGCAGGTTCTCAGGCGTCATGAAATTGTTCACCTTGGTGGTGATTTCGATCAGCTGTTTGTTGATGGCGGGGATATCCTGAAAAATCCGCCCCAGCTGCGTCCCGCTGCCCTGAATGATGGGATAGCGTTCGCCATCCATGCGAAGCGGCGGGTCATTATCCCCCGGCTGCGTCTCCAGTTGGACGAAGACAAGGCCCGTGACGCCCAGCGTTGCAAGGGACGCTGTGGTTTTGGAACGGACAGGCGTGTTGTCGCTGACTTCCACATCCACCTTGATCAGATCGTTGCGGCCGGGGACCAGGCGGATGGCGGCGACCTTACCGACGGCGACGCCTTTGTATTGTACGTTCGCGCCTTCGTTCAGGCCGCTGACCGGATCGGTGAAGAAAATCGTGTAGCGGTCATAATGGCGCGTGTCATGCGTGCCCGCCAGCCACAGTACAAAGCCGACCGCAAACACCAATGCGGCGCTGACGAACAATCCGACGATAAAATAATGCGCGTCTTTTTCCATGGGATTATCCTGCTTTTACTCCGGCAGCCGCTCGCATCCGCGGCCCGTTGAAATATTCCTGGATCCAGGGATGGCTGGATTTCATCAATTCGTCAAGCGTTCCGACCACGACTTTTTTGTCCACCAGAACCGCGATGCGATCACAGATCGTGACCAGCGTGTCGAGGTCGTGGGTGATGATCAGGACGCTTAAGCCCAGAGCGTCGCGCAGGGACAGGGTCAGCTGGTCGAAGGCGGCGGCGGCGATGGGGTCGAGGCCTGCCGTCGGTTCGTCAAAGAACAGGATCTGCGGATCGAGGGCGAGGGCGCGTGCCAGGGCCGCACGCTTCACCATGCCGCCGGACAGCTGCGACGGGAATTTGTCGGCAGCGTCCTGTTTTAAGCCCACCATGCCCAGTTTCAGGCGGGCCAGATCTTCCATTTCTTGTCGAGAAAGGCCTGTATGTTCCCGCATCGGCAGGGCGATATTGTCGAGGACGGTCAGGCCGGAAAACAACGCGCCGTTCTGGAACAGCACGCCCCATTTCTTCTGCGCGTTCTGGCGTTCTTCGGATGAAAGCACGTGGCCGTCGATCAGTACTTCACCTTCATTTGGTTTATGCAGGCCCAAGATTGTGCGCAACAGGACGGATTTGCCGGAGCCGGAGCCGCCAACCAGGCCGAGGATTTCGTTTTCATTCAGCGTCAGGCTGACACCGTCATGGACGGTCTGGCTGCCGAAGCGGTTGACGATGTTGCGGGTTTCGACGGGTGCGGTCATATCATACGCCTCGCATCCCCCAATACCCCGCTGTCATCCCGGCGAAAGCCGGGACCCATGCGAACTGGGCGCATTGCCGAAGGCTGGTTTATGCACGGATCTTGAAGCCCGGAGCGCACGAGAAAATTCGCTTTCATTCTTCGCCATTTGCGATTTCCGCACCCTCGCATGGGTCCCGGCTTTCGCCGGGATGACGTCAATAGATAGGGCGTGGACAATAATTCGTAAGGCATATTCTATATCTTCAACTGTGCGAAAAGGATGGAGAACACGGCGTCCATCAGGATCACCAGAAAGATGGACTGCACCACCGCCACAGTGGTCAGGCGGCCGACGCTTTCGGCGGAGCCGGAGACGTTCATGCCCTGATAGGTGCCGATGGCGGCGATCAGGAAGGCAAACACCGGCGCCTTGATCATGCCGACGAAAAACATCATCGGTGTGCCGACATTCGACGCGCGGGTCATGAACATATCGAGCGGAACATCCAGCAGCGTGATCGCCATCACCGCGCCGCCCGCCATGCCGACAATATCCGCGATAAAAGTCAGCATCGGCAGTGCGATCAGAAGCGCGGTCAGGCGCGGCAGGACAAGGATTTCGATAGGGTCGAGTCCGATGGTTTTCAGCGCGTCCACTTCCTCCCGCAGCTTCATCACGCCGATTTCGGCGGCGAAGGCGGAACCGGACCGGCCCGCCACCATGATCGCGGTTATCAATACGCCCATTTCACGGAGCAAAGAAATGACAGTCAGGTCCACAGTGAACAGGCTCGCGCCGAATTTTTGCAGCTGGATCGATGCCTGATAGGCGATGACCATGCTCATCAAGAAGGACAGCAGGGCGACGATGGGGATCGCCTGAATGCCTGTTTCCTGGATATGCCGGACGATGGACGCGATGCGGAAATGGCGCGGGTGGCGGAAATTCGCCAGGAAGCGCAGGGCGATCATGCCGATAAAGCAGACAAATTCATAAACAAAAGCGAGAAACTGTTCCGTGTAATAGCCAATGCCGCCGAACAGCTGGAACAATCCGGAGGCCTGTTTGGTTTTTTCAGGCCGGTCCTGATTTTTCGGCAGGAAGTCGAGCAGTTTTCGCTGGCGGTCGGTCAGGAGACCGGATGCGCGGCCGCTCTCCAGAAGGGTTTTCAGCGCCTCGGCCCCCGCCGTATCCAGCCGTTCGATGCCGGAGGCGTCGACGGTAAAATCCTGCCCGGTGATGGCGGGCTGCGTATCCTCAACCGCGCGGCGCAATTGAGGCACGGTAAAGATCGTCCATTCGCCGGACAGTGTCAGGGCCGGGGGGCCGCCCTGGCGCTGGACCATGATAAAGTCCTGTCTTGCCGCGTGTTTGTGATTCATGCCGCTATCTTACAGGGAATGGATGGCTACCAACACAATTTCCGCCGTTTTTGTTCACAAAAAACCGCTTGCTCTGTACATGCGGACCAGTCCGCACACGCCGCCGCCGAAACCTTCGTATTCGACCCCAACCATACCAGCGTGTTATGGCATGCCAACCATTTCGGTTTTTCCAACCCGATGGGCCGGTTTGGCATTAAAGACGGTTCGGTGACGCTGGACCAGGCCAACCCTTCAGCCAGTTCCGTGGATGTGACCATTGATACGGAGAGCCTGGCCACCGGCATCGATAAATTCAATGAACACATCAAGAGCAAGGATTTCATTGACGCCAAAACCTTCCCGACCGCGACCTTCAAAAGCACGAAGGTGGATGTGACGGGTAAGGATACCGCAAAGGTTACGGGCGACCTGACCTTCCACGGCGTCACCAAACCGGTTGTTCTGGATGTAAAGCTGAACAAAATCGGCGAGCATCCGATGAACAAGAAGAACACAGCCGGATTCTCCGCCACTACAACTATCAAGCGTTCGGATTTTGGCGTCTCCGCCTATGTCCCGAATGTGTCGGATGAGATCAAGCTGGATATCGAGGCGGAAGCCAGCGTGAAGTAAAGTTTATGTTTTTTAAACACGGCATGCTCCTACGCATGCCGTGTTTATTTTTTAAGTCATCACAAGCCTGATCTGCGCAGGTACAGACGCAGGTCTTTGACGTGCAATCCCGGTTTTAGTAAATACAGTTTCGCCGGCGTGAGGGGCGAGCAGGGGGTCATCGTCCAGATAGGCATCGTTCGGTCCGGCTTTTAAGCCGAACTCCGGTGATAAAGGTTGCCCGGATATAAACCGGATTTCTTCCGCGGTCGGCAGGCGCAATCCGGGATGGTCTGCCTGTGCCGCACTTACAAGTGCATCGGCATCGGCGGGCGACGTATCTGGGCGATCTTTAGCTTCAACATATAATGGTCTGTTTACCATCCCGGCATCAGGGCCAGGGGACATGCCGGCATAAACCAGACCGGCCTGCGGATGGCCTTCGGGCATGATATCGCCGACATCCCCAACGGGCATGGCGAATTTGTTATCGGAGCCCGGCCATGTGCGGTATTCCACATCTTCGGGGTTTATCGATTCCCGATGGAGCGGTTCTATGGTCTTATCTGCCAACAAAACGGAAGCAGGTGCATCCGCCGAAGTGGGTAGTGTGGGAACGGGTCCTTCAATAGAACTAGGTACGATCTCAAAGGCGGTGCTGACAAGCGCGTCATACT
>JBGAQU010000032.1:0-25053 GCA_044220535.1 Alphaproteobacteria bacterium
ATAAATAAAATCGACGGCTTGGGCATACGCTTCCCGAGAGTAGGCGGATATCAGAATCAGATCGTCAAACAGATGAATGCCCTGAATACACCACCGCTGGCTGCGGCGCAACTTTTGCCGCCTCGTTTGCCCACAGGGGGATCAGCAGCAGGACAAGCCCGAAATCCAGAGATTTGTAACTGGCATAAAGGGTTACGTCGATCAGGCAGGGCGCCGCAATGGCCAGCGCCAGGGCCGGATGCCGCCACAAAATACGCCATAACTGCACGGCCAGCCCATACAGGTACAACCCCGCCAGCACCACCCCAATCAACCCTGTTTTCAGCCACAGCGCCGTCATCATCGTATGGGTATAATTGACCGTCACGCCGCCGACGGCCGGGGAAGCCACCGTCTGCCCCCATCCCAGCCCGAACAGAACGCTGCCCCAATGGTCGCCGACCATGTCGAACACGATCGCCGCTTCCTGCAGCCGGTTGTTGAAACCGACCTGCGACGTTTTGACCAGAAGATGCCCGACCAGATTGGACAAAGGCTGAAACAGCACAGCCGCCGCGCATAGGACGAGGATCAGCGGAACCAGCGCTCGCGCAGGATTTTTTGCAAAAGAAATCGCCCACAGCAAACCAAGGCACAACGCCGCAAGCCCCAATGTCGCGCGCTGGCTGCTCGCCGCCATCGCCATAAAACAGATGACGGCCACAATGCCGAAACAACCCATCCATGCGTAATTTTTTATGGATGGATGCCCCATCATGCGCTGTCCGGCCAGCGCCGTGCATAAAATCGCCGCGAACAGAACGGTCGGCGCATTGGCAAGATACAGGGGATCTTCATCCGGCAATGCCGAAAACCCGATCCGTCCATGCTCGATAAAGGACGGCACGATCAGCCGCAATGCGAAAAAAAGCCCGGCCGCGCCAATGCAAGCCGTCAGTGCCATACGCCCGCCTTTCTCAAGGTGCATCGCGCTCAGCACAGGCAACAAAACAAAGAAAAACGGGATAAGGTCACGGATGACCAGCCCGGGATCATGCCCGCTTGCAATGCCCAGCGCGGCCGGAACCGTCAGCCCGTAAACCATCAGCAGCCATCCCGCCTTCTCCCACAGCGCGCCCTGCACAGGCGGCAGCAGCAATAGACAGGCGCGCGGCAGTCCAACCGACAGGGCCAGCAACGCACCGACAACTATTTCTCCCGCCCCGATCTTGTCAGGCGTCGGTGAACTGATAACGCCATAGACCAGCACGGCAGCCATCAACGACAACGCTCTGGGATTTGCGGAAAGAAAACGCACGCCTGCTTTGCCCTTGTTTCAAGGCGGCTATCTTATACTTGGGTCATTCCGTTTGGAAGACGCCCTGGTTAGTCTGGCATATTGAACAGGCGTGGCGGACGGCTGCCGGATTGCTTTTGCTCTGCCGGTTCATAACGCATGACCGGTGCGGCCTGTTCGGTGGCCGGGGCCGTTGTGCCGGGAACAGTGGTAGCGCCAGAGCCAGAGGCGGCGCTTTGCTCCCTGGCCACTTCTTCTGTTCTTTTCTGGTTATAGGCTTCGCGTGCCAGGCGGCGGTTCTCGATATTTTTCATTAATTTTTCATGCCGTTTGGCAGCGGCCGCGTCTGCAGCGCTCGCGGTACTTTCGTTGGTTTCCTTCGCTATCTGTTCGACGCTTTTGTATTTTGTGTTCTTTTCGGAAGAACCAAATAGGAAAGGCGATGTTTTCTGATTTGATCCGCTGTTCATTGTCTTGTTCATGAATAACGGCACGCCATTGCCACTGGTGTTGCTTTGCGCCATCGCAATGTGTCCGGCAAAAAGAACAATGGCTGCGCATGCCCCGATCATACAGCGGAAAGAAGAATTCAACACAGGCGACCTCTTTGGCTTTTATTGTTAACAACGCCCCCTCAGGCTTGAAATTAATTATACCAGCAACCGTTCCGGATCGCCAGTTCATGCGGCTTTTCATCGGAACCCCATGTATTTTTCAGCCGTTAATACCATATTAACTAATTCAAGGCATGATAAGACCAATTTCGGAAAATATGCGTATAAAGCGCAGACGGTAATGGAGCAAAAAATGGCGATCAACATTCAGGCTTTTCTAGAAAAATGCGGCATTAAAGAGCCGATGTACCCGGGCAAGCGCCTGGTTCACAAACTGCCGCAGCCGGGCGAGCATAAAAGCCATAGCATCGTCTATGACTGGCGCAATCCCGAGACGTTGCGCATGGAAGTGAAGGCGGGCCTGTCCGGTCATGACCTGATGCCCAAAGAGCAGAAAAAATATCCTTTAAGCTTCCAGTCCCCAACCTATGTGGAATTCAAAATGTTCCATATGGATGAAATGGATATGGCGCAGGAAGACACCGATGAGGACGAGGAAGGCAAGGAAGGCCGCGCCGGTGGCGGTAGCCGCATGCCGCGCAAGCGCATCCACGCCTTCTCCGAAGTCATGCGCGGCCGTATTCCGGACGCCGCCGAAATCAAGAAACTGGTCGTGATGGGTAAGGAAATCGCCCAGGGCGCCTGTGAAATGGTTCTGGAATCGCTGGCGGCGCAGATTAAAAACCTGACTGTTGCCCCCGTCAACCTTCTGGCGGCTGTAACTAAAGTTACCAAAGTCGCCCCTGGCGGCCGGATGAAAGCGGACATCGATCCGTCCCTATTGCAGGGTGCAAAACCTTACAAGCCGCAGCCGGATATGTTCGGCCCGCCTGTGACCTGACAATTTTTCCTTGAGATCCGGAAAACCCGCCCGCTCCTGGCGGTTTTTTATTTTGCGGACTGGACAGTATGAGGCCCGCGTGTCATGTAATTTGCATGTCTGGTCCCAACGGCACATTAAACGGCAGCGGCCCCGAAAAACCCGGAAACGACAATGTCGTATCCCTGCCCTCGCTCGCCGAGCGCCAGAAAATGCAGCGTGAAAAAAACCGGCGCGACCCGCAACCGCCGCTGATCAACCTGCCCGTCATGACCAAATGCCTGCTTCTGGCGATGATTGGCGTCCATGCCGTCCTGACCGTATTTCTGGATGAACCGGCCCGCTTTGATATCTATCAGACTTTCGGCTTCGTTCCGGCAAGATACAGCGGCGATATGCCATTCAGTCTTACGGCACTCATCGCACCCTTATCCTACATGCTGCTGCATGGCAGCTGGACCCATGTGGCCATGAACGGTCTGATGCTGGCCGCGTTCGGCGCCGGAATGGAACGCTGGATGGGCAAATGGCGCATGCTGACCTTCACCATTCTATGCGGTCTTTTTGCGGTCTTCATCCATTTCATTTTCAATATGCATTCAGACGATCCCGTCATCGGTGCATCGGGCGCACTAAGCGGCATGTTTGCAGCCGTCATGGTTATGATGAACAAACAACGCGCCAGCCTCGGCATGGCGCAAACACGCATGCTGCCCTTCATCATCCTCTGGATTGCCATCACCGTCGGCACCGGCCTCGCCGGCATGCCCGGCGGCGCCAACATCGCCTGGGAAACCCATATAGGCGGCTTCCTCGGCGGCTTTATAATATTGCGTTTAATGAAAATTGCTTAAGCGCGCAGCCTGGATGCCAGCATCAAACTCGGCTGGTCAGCGGCTTGCAATGGGATCATCGATGGCATTCTTACTACAGGAAAACCCCAGATAATGGTATTGAACGCGCCATGCGGTTCCGCCACGGGCGACCATCTCTCATAAATCTGGCCCGTATCACGGCACGTCCACACAGGGTCGGCATCCGCATTGGCAGCCTTGTCCATCCAGTAATGCGCTTCGCCCGGATGCCCCAGCTGTTCCTCCATCGCCGCGCGCAGAAGATAGCCGCGCCCCGTATGTTTGATGGCTTCTGCCGCGCTGATATATTGCCGCGCTTCGCCCCACAACCTGTCATCGACGGCGGCCTGAGCTGCAGCCAACTGGCTTTCAACATGATCGGGCCGCATCGCCACCAGTTTTTCAAACCAGCGCAGGCGGATCGCGAAATCATGGGGTTTGTTCGGTGGTGCTAGCTCTTTCCACAGCACAGTCAATTCTGGGTGTGGTGAAATCTCCCAGCTTTTACCAACCAGCTTCACAGCCGCGCGGCGGTCGCCGTTCTCAATATATTTTTCGGCCAACGCCAGCGCCGCAGGCACAAAACCCGGGTCGATGCGATAGGCCTGTTTCAGTTTTTCCATGCCCGCGCGACCTTGCGCGTTTTCAAAACTGTCCCGCGCCTGCTGGATTAAAATCGCCTGGCGGTCGCTGCGCGTAACATCGGCAGGAAACGCTTTCACTTTCTCGACACGGCGCAGTGTACGCAACGCGTCATCCCAGCGCCGTTCGCGCAGTTCCAGCCTGTACACAAGACGCAGCAGCCAGGCCTGCTTTGGTTGCATGGCGAGCGCCTTGCGCGCCAGCGGCAGCGCCTCATCCGCCTGCCCGCGATCGAGTGCAGAGGCAAGTAAACCGCGCATGCCCAGAAAAGCCGTGTCTTTATTGCCGAGTAACTTGTTATACGCCGCATGCGCGCCGGCCTCATCACCCGTCAGGCGCGCCGAATCCGCTTCCAGCAATACGGTCAGGCCACGGTCGCGCGGCAATAATCTGCGCGCGCGATACGCCTGATGCTGCGCCAGCTTGCGGTCGCCCGCCGCCACAGCGCTCATCCCCAACACCAAAGCACGCTGGCCTTTGATCTGCTTGCGATAGTCGCGGTAACGCCCGAAGGCGCCGGACAGGCCGAGCACGGACAAAAGAAACCGATGCAGCGCCAGCAGGATCAGCAGCCCGCCCATCACAACGACCAGCGCAAACCAGGCCTGCGCCTCCACCGTGTAATCCATCCAGCTGAGCGAGATCAGGCCCGGCCGGTTGGCAACCCACACGGCCGCTGCCACCACCACCGCGATCTTGACTGCGAACCAGAGGATACGAAACATCAGGGTCCTTTATGGTGCTGGCTGTGCGGGCACAGGCGTGTCCGCCTGCGGCATCGCGACAGGTTGCGCCGCCGGAACCGTATTCGGTGCGCCCGGCGCAAGCTTTGCTATGATCAGTGTCGCCGCCTGACGCGCCATAATGGTGGCGTTCGCAGAATCGATAAAGGGCTTCGCCGTATCGGCGGCCTTGCCGTCCAGCGTCTGCAATTCGGCAACCGCCTTGGCAATATCGCCGTCCTCAAGGTTTTTCTGCGCGCGTGCAACCTTCGACTGCACATCCGTACCGTTCAGCAATTCGCCGGATTTATGCACCTGCACCAGTTCGTTCAGACGCGCCAGCGCTTTTTCCTTCAGCGAAACGTCATTGCCTTTTAACGAGGCTTCAACAATTTGCGGCCCGACATTGGCAAGCTGGTCTTTCAGGCTGGCCTGATTGAACACGCCTTGCTGCGATACAGGCGTCAACGCGTCGATCGCTGTTTTCAGCTCGGCATCCACACGGTCACCGGCCACGGCCTCGACCAGTTTTAAATCTTCATTAAACGGCGATGTATTGTCGACCGACGCGCCAAACTGCGTCAGCGCGATCAGCGTCGCCGCCGATTTCAGGTCGCCCGCCGCCACGCCCTTCAGCGCCTGGCCCAGCGCGTCCGATTGTTGCTGCGCTGTTGCCAGCGCAGCATCCGGATTGCCGGGATTGCCCGCCAGAACGGCCTGCAGCGACCGCGCCGCACCCGCCAGGATCTGGCGGCCATCCTGTGAATCTTTCCACTGCGTCATGCGGTCGGCCAGCAAGGCCAGCCCGTCACTCGCGGCGCTGCCCGCAACTTTTGCCTCCAGCGCGTCAATCCGCGCCATAAGCGGGGATGCATCAAATCCCGCGGCGGATTGCGCCTGCGTCATCGCGTTCTGCACGGCTGTCAATTGATCTTTCAACGCACCAATCTGGCTGGTCACTTCTTCCGGTAAGACTGCCGTCACCGCCGTGCGTCCCTGCTCCAGCAGGCCAAGGCGTTTATCATGAGAGGACACGCGTCCTTCAATCGTCGTGATCCGCGCCGCCGTTCCTTCGAGCTTTTGATTATACGGCCACAACAAACCCACAGCCATCGCACCGGTCGCAAGCAACAGCAAAACAGTCACCGTCACGCTGCGCCTGACCGCGCGGCTTTCGGCCTCGGCGATCTGGATGGCGATGTCTTCACGGTTCGGGCGCGATGCGGCATGCGCCCGCGCTTCATGGACGGATGAAGCCGGCTCGGCCGGGTGAGCGGCATGCTCCATTTCACTGGCAAATGAATCTTCGTCCCGCGCATGCGCGGCATAAGACGATACAGGCGCCATCGGCACACGCACGATGTTTTCATTCGCCCCGCCTTTTTCGACCAGGTCGGCAATCTCAATATTGTGAAGCTTCGCGGCGCGGATCACGTCCTCGCGGCGGTTTTCCGGAATGACGTTGCGCTTTTTCCAGCCCTGCACGGTCGTCACCGGCACGGACATTTTGCCCGCCATCGGGCGGATGCCGCCAAAACGTTCAATGATATCGCTGGCATTGGCCAGGGCGCCGGGTTCGTTCATGTCGCTCATCCGTCAATCCTGTAGAACTGTAAAACTGCTACGCGGTCAGTACATGGCGGCGTACAAGGTCAATCATCGAAGCCTGATCGGGCCGGTCCGCCTGCTGTACGTCCCGCCACGGCAAACGGCGGATAGACTGTACCACCGGCGCGCTCAAACACAAGGCTTTTGTGGATGTTACTCCATGCGTACAGCCATGTTTTTCGATAAGCTCCGCAAAAGCACGGCCCGTGCGCGGCGAATATAAAAGCACAGCCGCAAGGCTCTCGGTTTTTAGAAGCTTCAGCAGTTGATCGCTCAAACCATCCACCTTATCAGCCCGGTAAACGGGAAGCCGGACAATCTCAACCCCCGGCACATGCAATGCCTTTCCATCCATGCCGCAGGGATGGAGCAACCGGCGTAGCCCCTTTTGCCCCCCAATCATCTGCTCCAGATCTGCGGCATTGCCGCATGCGCTTCCTATATCCGTAAAACCTGCCCGACGCCCCTGCTCCGCCGTATGGTCGCCCACCGTCAATAAAGATTTGCCCAGCCAGCTTACCGGCACAGCACTGAGCCCCCGTGAACTGGTTGCAACGGCGCCATCAAACCCCGACGGGTCTGGCCATATCACCGGAAGCATGTCAATGGAAAGCAAAGGCTCGATATACGTTTCATACCCCAATGCTGAAAGTTCATTGGCAAGACTTTCTGCTTCTTTTAAAGGTCGTGTAATAAGGACAAGCGGTTTCATATTTTTTTGCGCTGTTTTTTACTGCAGCAATTCCTTCGGCACACGCGCTTTCAGATCTTCGCCCGCCATGCGCCCCAGCGCCTCTGCATCCGCATCTGTTTTGACGGTTGCCGTTTTTTCCGTCTTGAAAAACTGCCGCCCGTCACCTGATGCGACATCAACCTGCAGCATAAGCCTGTCACCATCCAACACAGCATGCGCACCGATAGGCGTATGGCAAGACCCATCCAGCACCTGCAATGCCGCGCGCTCCGCATGCACGCACAAACCTGTTTTGCTGCAATGTAATTTGTCCAGAAATGCCGCTATTTCTGCATCGTCAGCGCGAATTTCAATTCCCACCGCGCCCTGCCCTGCCGCTGGCAGCATCTCCGCAACATCCAGCACCGCACTGATCTCTTTTTCCAGCCCCAGCCGCCGCAATCCGGCCAGCGCCAGCAGCGTTGCATCCACCTGGCCCGCCCGCAGTTTTTCAATCCGCGTCGGCACATTGCCGCGTATGGGCACAACCTTCAGGTCCGGCCGCCGCGCCAGCACAAACGCCTGCCGCCGCAGCGAAGACGTCCCGACCACCGCGCCTTGCGGCAGGTCACTGATGGTTTTCGCGCCATTCGATAAAAACGCGTCCCGCGCATCCTCCCGCGGCAGCATATGGCGGATCACCAGGCCTTCAGGCAGGAAGGACGGCATATCCTTCATCGAGTGCACGCCGCAATCAATCTCCCCGCGCAACAAAGCCGCCTCGATCTCTTTCGCGAACTGCCCCTTGCCGCCCTCAGCCTCGGACAGGCGCGTCTCCCCCTGCGCCGGCTTCCAGTCGCCGGACGTCTCGATCCGCACGATCTCGACCTGGGCGCCCTGCGCCGTCAGCGCCCCGGCCACCATATCCGCCTGCACCAGCGCCAGCTTCGACCCGCGCGTGCCAATTTTGACTGTCTTGATCATGCCGGGTGTTTTAGCACCATCCTTGAGCAACACCAAGCACCTTGATTTACCGTGGTTTTGCCTTTCAAACCCCGAAATGCTAAACAATCCTCATGAACATCCTCGGTATCGAAACCAGCTGCGACGAAACCGCCGTCGCCATTGTCAATGACAGGCGTGACATCCTCGCCAATCTGGTTTTAAGCCAGATGGCGGAACACAGCGCCTTTGGCGGCGTCGTGCCCGAAATCGCCGCCCGCGCCCATCTCGACCATCTCGACACGCTGATCCGCGCCGCCATGCAGGACGCGAAGCTGGGTTTCAAGGATCTGGACGGCATCGCCGCCACATGCGGCCCCGGCCTGATCGGCGGCGTCATGATCGGCATGATGGCGGGCAAGGCCATCGCTGCCGCCCACGCCAAGCCCTTTATCGCCGTCAACCATCTGGAGGCGCACGCCCTGACCGCCCGCCTCACCGACGACATTGCCTTCCCCTATCTCCTGCTCCTCGTCTCCGGCGGCCACACCCAGATTTTAGCCGTGGAAGGTGTCGGCCAGTACCGTCACTGGGGTGGCACGATTGACGACGCGCTGGGGGAATGTTTTGACAAATCCGCCAAGCTGATGGGCCTGCCCTATCCCGGCGGCCCCAATCTGGAAAAGGTCGCCTTGCGGTGCAAAAACCCGGATACCGCCATCGCCCGTTTCGCCTTGCCCAAACCTATGTATAAGCGCCCGGAGCCGGATTTTTCCTTCTCCGGCCTGAAAACCGCCATGCGCAACCATGTCGAAAAACTGCCCGAAGGCCCGCTGAACCCGGCGGACGTCGCCGACCTGGCCTGCGCCTTCCAGCATACGGTGGCGGAGATTGTGGCCGAACGCTGCGAAAAGGCGGTTCTGCGCTTTAAGGACGCCTACAAAACCCCCGGCACGCTGGTCGTCTCCGGCGGGGTTGCCGCCAACACGACGATTCGCGCAACTCTGCATAACATCGCGGCCCGGCACTCTATGGCTTTCAGTGCGCCGCCGCTTGCGCTATGTTCCGACAATGGCGCGATGATCGCCTGGACGGGGGTGGAGCGTTTACGGCTTGGCCTGACCGACCGGCTGGATATCGCCGCGCGGCCCCGCTGGCCTCTTGAGGAAAAGCGGAACCGCGCATCCTGACCGAATGTTTATAACGGAACTGAAAAGAGTACCATGACGACTATCGGAGTAATCGGCGCCGGTGCATGGGGCACGGCTTTGGCGCAAACCATCGCCGAAGCCGGGCGTGACGTCCTGATGTGGGCGCGCGAACCGGAAGTGGTGGATTCCATCAACAACGCGCATGAGAACGCTGTCTTCCTGCCCGGCGTAAAACTCAGCCCGAATATACGCGCGACCGACAGCCTGTCCGGCACATCAGGTTGTGAACTGTTCCTGATTGTCACCCCGGCGCAGCATGTACGCGCGACGCTGGTCGGCCTGAAAGGCGAAGTTGACAAGGGCGCGCCCGCCGTCATCTGCGCGAAAGGCATAGAAATCAAAAGCGGCCTGCTTTTAAGCCAGATGGCAAAGGAAGAGGTTCCGAACGCCACAATCGCCATTCTGACCGGCCCGACCTTCGCCTCCGAAATCGCGCGCGGCCTGCCCAGCGCCGTCACCGTCGCCTGCCCGGATAAGGAAAAGGGCGAATTCATCCGTGAACACGTCACCAGCAAAATCCTGCGCGCCTATCTGACCGAAGACATTGTCGGCGCGGAAATCGGCGGCGCGGTCAAAAATGTTATCGCCATTGCCGCCGGCATCGTCGCCGGTAAAAAACTGGGCGACAGCGCCCGCGCCGCACTGATCACGCGCGGCCTCGCCGAAATGGGCCGCCTCGCTTCCGCCATGGGCGCAAAACGCGAAACCCTGATGGGCATGTGCGGCGTCGGCGATTTGATGCTGACCTGTTCGTCCATGCAGTCGCGCAATTATTCGCTCGGCATGCAGCTGGGCCAGGGCCGCACGCTGGAAGAAATCCTGGGTGAACGCAAATCCGTCACCGAAGGCGTCTTCACGGCAGAGGCTTTAAAAACTATGGCAAAAAAACACGCAGTCGACATGCCAATTTGCGAGGGTGTCAATCAATGCCTGAACGAAGGCGTGCCGATCGCTGATGTTATCGAATCCATGCTGGACCGCCCGTTGAAACGCGGAGAGACGAACTGAGCCTATGGCCTACTGGCTGATGAAATCTGAACCCGATGCCTGGTCCTGGGACCAGCAGGTGAAAAAAGGCGTCGAATCCTGGAATGGCGTCCGAAACTACACGGCCGCAGCCAACCTTAAAGCCATGAAGAAAGGCGACCTCGCTTTCTTCTATCACTCCAATATCGGAAAGGAAATTGTCGGCATCGTCGAAATCGTCCGCGAAGCCTATCCAGACCCGACGGATGAAAAGGGCAAATTCGTCATGGTCGATGTAAAGGCCGTGAAACCTTTAAAAACGCCAGTTACCCTGGCCACAATCAAGACGGCCAAAGGTCTGGAAAGCATGGCCCTGCTGCGCCTGTCCCGCCTGTCGGTTCAGGCGGTAACAGCGCCTGAATGGAAACAGATTTGTAAAATGGGCGGCGTTTAAGGCTGCCGGATACCCAGCTTCATTTTCAAAGGCGCGCGATAGTTTTTATCGAACAGTCTTTCTTCCCAGATCATACCCATATAAGCCGCGACCGGTGTCTCATCCTGGTGTTCGATAATAATCACCCGGCTGCTCTGCTCGACATCGCTGCGATAGGAATGGCATACGGCAAAGTCATCGGGCGTCAATCTGTGGCAGTCTGTCCCCGGATGCTGAAACATCAATTTGCGCGCATCGTCATAACAGGTCAGGATACCCTGCGGCACGCCCTGTTTATCCAAGAGGATAAGAGGTTGTTTATTTTTCTGTACCCAGGCGGTATATGCATCAAAACGTGATGGATCCATGGACCGGCAGTAAAAAAGCCTGTCGATCTCTTCAATACTCAAATACTCTTGGCTTCGTCTCTTGAATTCATCTGCCAAAACCCTTTTTTGGTTCACCTGTTCAAAAAGCGAAACCTCTTCCGCTACAGGCACCATCGGCAAAGGTCCCATTTCGTTGCAATAGGCCTGAAGTCTCTCCTCAATCATCGGCCTGACAAAATCCGAAACACTTTCAACATCGGAAAGGTCATGTGATTTCAAGCCTTCCAAAAAGGCTGTATATGCCTCCTGCATAAGATCTTCCATGTCCATGTCGGGATAGCTTTTTACAAAGGTCCTCACGACTTCAAGGCACAGGGCCTCGTCCGTTTGATCCATGAATGATGCGGACGCGCTTGTTTTATGCGTGGAAAGGCCTGTCATAGTATCCCCTGTTCATTTTATGCGATTTTCAACCGCTTGGTTAATGACCTTTACCATAGAAGAAGCGGCAGGCTCAAATCTTTTAATATGTTGCATCGCAAAATAAGTCGGCCCATATCAAATCTCCATCCTGTGCTAAAAAGGATGATCAAGGATTTTAAGAGGTTGCCATGTCCAAGGATGATCTGTTCACCCCGCCCGCACAGCTCGCAAAACAAGCCCATATCGGCCCGGAAGATTACAAAAGCCTCTATGCCAGGTCTCTGAACGAACCCAACGCCTTCTGGGGCGACATGGCGAAACGCCTGGACTGGATCAAAACCCCGACAAAAATCGACAACGCCCAATTCAGAAAACCCGTCTCCATCAAATGGTATGAAGACGGTATCCTGAACGCCTGCCACAACTGCGTCGACCGCCATCTCCCGAAACGCGCCGACCAGACGGCCCTGCTCTGGGAAGGCGACGACCCGTCCGAATCCAAAGCCATCACCTATGCCGAACTCAAAACGGAAGTCTGCAAACTCGCCAACACGCTGAAAAGCCGCGGCGTCAAAAAGGGCGACCGCGTCACCATCTACATGCCGATGGTCCCCGAAGCCGCCTATGCGATGCTGGCCTGCGCGCGCATCGGCGCCATTCATTCCGTCGTCTTCGGCGGCTTTTCGCCCGACTCGCTGCGCGACCGCATCTTGGATTGCAAATCCACAATCCTGATCACCGCCGATGAAGGCCTGCGCGGCGGCAAGCGCGTACCTTTAAAGAAAAACGCCGACGAAGCTCTGAAGTCTTGTCCCGGCGTCTCCACCGTACTTGTCCTGAAACGCACAGGCGGCAATATCGAATGGAACAGCAAGCGCGACATCTGGTGGCATGAAACCGTGGACAAAGCCTCCGATGCTTGCCCCTGCGAACCCATGAACGCCGAAGACCCGCTCTTCATCCTCTACACCTCCGGCTCCACCGGCAAACCCAAGGGCGTGCTGCACACGACTGGCGGTTATCTCGTCTACGCCAGCCTGACGCATGAATGGGTGTTTGATTATAAAGGCGGCGAAGTCTACTGGTGCACCGCTGATGTCGGCTGGGTCACGGGCCACAGCTATATCGTCTACGGCCCGCTCGCCAATGGCGCGATATCCCTGATGTTCGAAGGCGTGCCGAATTACCCGGACGCCAGCCGTTTCTGGCAGGTCATCGACAAGCACAAGGTCAATATTTTCTACACCGCCCCCACCGCCATCCGCGCCCTGCTGCGCGAAGGCGACAGCTTCGTCGAAAAGACCAGCCGCGACTCGCTGCGCATTCTCGGATCGGTCGGCGAACCCATCAACAGTGAAGCCTGGCTCTGGTACTACAACGTCGTGGGCAAGGGCAGATGCCCCATCGTCGACACATGGTGGCAGACGGAAACCGGCGGCCACATGATCACGCCTTTGCCCGGCGCGATCCCTGCAAAACCAGGTTCCGCCACCATGCCCTTCTTCGGCGTCGAACCCAAAATCGTCGATGCGGAAGGCCACGAACTGAACGGGGCGTGTGAAGGCAATCTCTGCATCGCCCGCTCCTGGCCTGGCCAGATGCGCACTGTCTACAAAGACCATGACCGTTTCGAACAGACCTATTTCTCGACCTATGAAGGCATGTATTTCACCGGTGATGGCTGCCGCCGCGATGAAGACGGTTATTACTGGATCACCGGCCGCGTCGACGATGTCATCAACGTCTCCGGCCACCGTCTCGGCACGGCGGAGATCGAAAGCGCCATCAACCAGAACCCCCATGTCGCGGAGTCCGCCGTCGTCGGCTTCCCGCACGATATCAAGGGCCAGGGCATCTACGCTTATATCATCCTTAAAGACGGCAGCAAAAATGATAACGCAGTGCAAAAGGAAATCGTCCAGACCGTGCGTAAAATCATAGGCCCGATCGCCACCCCGGACGCCATCCAATTCACCTCAGGCCTGCCCAAAACCCGCTCCGGCAAAATCATGCGCCGCATCCTGCGCAAGATCGCGGCTAATGAAACCGATAATTTGGGCGATATCTCCACTCTGGCCGACCCCGCCATCGTCCAGTCCCTGATCGAAGGAAAGGACGCGAAAGCCTGAAAATCCGCCCTTTCCTAAAGTCTGAAAATTGCATAAAATAGTAAAAAAATGCGATAATAAAGACAGGGAAGAATGCATGACACAGTCGGAAACCGAACGCGGTCATACCTTTAGAATCAAACGGAATTTGCTGCGTCGAGCGTGGGACGGCGTATCCTCCAGAACCCCCGCCGAAATGATCTCCCTCATCCTTGAATACCAGCGGCGCGGACGCATGATCCCGCCTCAGCACCAATCCGCACTCGATGATTTAAACCTGCAAAGTGAACAGATTCAGGGCTGCATCGCTGAATCCCTTAGGCGCGAGCAAAACGGCGAGCATAAAGATGATGACCTGGAAAAATACATTCAGCAGGAACAGGAACTCTATGAACAGCGGCGGCATGACCTGATTGCGGCAGGTATGCCGGAAGACTCCCTTCCGCCGCCAAGCCCCGGCCTGATCCGCCTGAATGCCATTGAAACACGCAACGGAACAGGCAACCGCTGGCAGCATCACATGCAGCGTGAACAGGACATCCTGATGGCTTTCACGCTTCAGCCGTCCCCAACCATGAACTGATTGATTACTGGTTTATATTCATCCCGTAAGCCTTGGCTTGTTCGATGGCTGCTGCTTTCATGGTTTCAGCACCCTGTTGATCACCCATCTGGCCGCGCGCCTTGGCAACACTCATCATAAACTGGATATCCGCCATGCCTTTGGGACGCGGCCAGGTTAACCCGTCTTCGAGCACTTTCAAGGCCTCTTTTGATCTCCCTTGCCCCTGCAGGATCAGCGCCAGGCCCTGACGGCTGTCGATATCAAGCGGGTTGCGTGCGATCACATCGCGCAGCAAGGACTCCGCCTTTTCCAGCCCGTCCGGAAAAACATAACTGCGACCTAGGAAATAAAACTGCGCTTCGGTGCTTGCAAATGCGGCGAAGGGGCGGTTGTAATACCGCGCCTTCTGGATATAGTCGAGACCGCGGCGCACATGAACAGCGCGTTCTTCACTACCTTCCGGTGCTTTCCCGGCGTCACTGAGTTCCAGCTTCGCCAGCACTTCATAAATGGCGAAATTATTCGGCGTGCCGAACCGTTCCGCCCTGTGTAGCATGGCCACGGCATCGTCATGGCGGCCTGCGTTTTCCAGCGTGCTGACCTGCCCCAGCATCCAGCTGGTCATGCCCGCCTGCGCCGGCCACAGCGCAAAAAATGCCAGCAACAACCCAAGCCCCGTGGCGCCCAGAATCCTTCGCCCGTCATCCGGCAAACGCAATAGTTTGCGGCTTTCCAATCCCACCGCCTGCTCGGTCGCCAATATCCACACCGCCAGCAGAAGGCCCAGCGGCATCAATATGCCCGGCATGTAAAGATTATAATTGATATGCGAATGCAGCGCGATCGACAGCATGCCCATGAAACTTCCAATCAGCGCCAGCCGCGCCCCGCCTTCCGCGGGAAGAGAAAACAAAGCCTTCACCGTGCGCACCAGCACCGCGATCAGGAAACAGTAAAACAGAATGGCCGCCGGTATTCCCGCCTCCAGCGCAATCTGCAAAGGATCCATGTGCACGAAAAACCCGTCGCTCATATCCGTGGGGAGGCGATAGGCTGGATAGAAATAATAAAAATTGCCGATGCCTATATCGCCCCACGCATGCTCTTTAAACATTTTTAAGCCTGCGCCCCACAGGGAATGGCGATCGACGACGCTGGATGATGTCTTGTAAGTCAGTTCATGGAACGTATGCCCCAGAAGATTGCCGCTTTTATGGTTGACGATTGTGTAGATGATCCAGGGGGCAAGCACATACAGCACCGGCTTCCACCACGACTGCCGCAGCGGGCGGTGCAGGAGCAATGCCAGCAACACCAGGCAGACACAGGCAATCACCAACCCCGCCCGGCTTTGTGTGGTAAGCAAAGCACAGAACAACAAACATGCGATCACACCTCCCACACTTTGCGCCGCTCTGTTTTTTGTGCCGAGGAACAGCGCGGCCGCAGGCAACAGTCCCATATTGAACAGCGCCGCCATATTGTTTGGGTCCAGCATCGGCCCGTGAATGCGCTGGCCTTTCGTTTCCGGCAGGATAAAAAACTGCGTCATCGACCACAGCGCCAGCCCCACCCATCCCAATCCAAAACACCATGCAAAAATACGTGTGGTTTCTTCAGGGTCCGGCGCCATCACCAGCATCAAGGCAATCACAGGCATCGTAAATATCAGGAAGGTAAAAAACGTGCTCATGTAGGGCACGGAGGACCAAAAACTGTTCAGCGCCAGGTAACAACAGAACAGGATCAGGAAAACAGGCGCCGCCGCCTTCGGAAACTGCCAGCCCTTTGTGATGCCGGGCGAAAGCAGCATCCATGCAAGAATGGCCGTTACCGGCATGAAAAAAATAATCAGCGGATCGCTGGTGCCGTTAAATGCGACCGCGGCGATAAACGCCCCCAGCATGGCAACGCCTTGCAGAGTGCGCATAAAGGAGACCGGACGTTTGAAAATTTCACATGCCTGCATGAAAGGACATCAGCCGGAAAAAGGGCGCGTATCCCTTATCATTCCATGCCGATCGCCGCCTTGTAAAGCTCCAGAAGCTCTTCCGCTTCACGGCGCTTTTCCAGATCGATCTTGCGCAGTTTGATAATGCTGCGCAGGGTTTTGGTATCGAACCCGAACCCTTTGGCTTCGGAATAAATATCCTTGATATCGTCGGCCAGACCTTTTTTTTCTTCTTCCAGCCGTTCGATACGATCCAGATAAGCTTTCAGACGTTGGCCGGAAACACCGTTGACATCCTTCTGGCCGTCATCATTGCTGGCATGCGGTGGTTTCAGTTTTGCTTCGGCCATGGGTGTTCAACCTGTGTAAAAATATGAGTCGGGAAGATTTAAGTTCTAGCGCACCAGGCACACAGACCGCAAGATGCAAAAGCCGTTTTAAATGGACTTACTTGGCAAAAGGATTTTTGCGGACCTCAAGGCTTTCAATAACAAGGCCCTGATCATTTTCACCTTCGAAATTATATTCCCCGTCTTTGGAATCGGACTCACCGTCAAATTCATCTTTAGCATCCTGCAAACCCGCGCGCCTGATCGCTTCCGCCGCTTCGGTGCGAACCACAAGGACACGCAACTGGAGCCGCGTGTTCGCACGATCCCTTTCGACCACGCTGCTGTAATCCTGCACAGTTGCCGAAAGCGTCGTCAATGTAGCAGGTAAAATGTAAAGCCATTGGTACCGGTTATCGACAACACCCTTGTTGAGAAGCAAAGGCTCTTCTTCAACAAAGGCACGGACCTGCATATGATTATCGCGCATCGTATTGAGAAGGCCGCTTTCCTGCATAAAACTATCGTAACTGTTCACGGCATCAGGGCCCATCACAACAGAAATTTTTTTCAAATGGCGTTCATATTTATCCGGCTCGGTCGACAATATTTCCGAAATGACGTTTGTGAGCCATGACGACACTTCATCCTTGTTCAATTCCGGGGCTGCAAGCGCGTTGACCGTATCCTGGTTATCATAATAATTATAGGGCAACCCCATCTTGTCTGCGGTCGGTGTATTCATATCACCGGGCTTTATAAAAGGCGCGCGCAGCGTTACCGACGGGTCAGGCTCCTTCTCGCCTTTAATGGCTTTGGATATGCCGGTGAAAAAAGATTCGCGTGCATAAACATTTGCCGGAGTGGCAAAAACGCATAAAAAGGTAAGCAAAAGAATGGCTAATCCGGTGCGCACGACAATGTCCCCTTATCCTTAAGCCTAACGCTTCTTGCCTGCTTTGCCAAGTATACGGCCGATGGCCATGACATTATCGATACGGCGGTCCAGAAACGCTTTCGTCGCCGCCATGCCCTCGTCATGATCCGACAACCAGGCCAGAGTGGTCGATCCAAGAATACCCGTGAGCAAGGCGCGCTTGGTATAGCGGTTATAATCCTGCGCTGTGTCCCCGGCCCAGTCCCATATCCGGTCCGCGGTGCGCCACATTAGTTTCGCAGGCCTCGCTGCGCGGCTCGGTACGCCCCAAAACCGGGATGACAGCCGCACCGCTTCCTTCCAGGGCTGCAACACATTCAGACGCTCCGTCACCGCCAGCCGGATCCGGTCGCGCACCCGCAGGCTTTCACTGTCGGTTTTCGACAGTCTTTTCAGCATCTGCCGGTCAGCCCAGTCGGAAAAATGGGCCACGGCGTCTTTCAGCCGTCCCGGAAACACGGCTTCAGCCATGGCAGGATCAAAGCCTGCCTTCACGGCTGCGTTTTCAACCGCTGACCAGCACCAGCCATCAAAAGCCAGCTCAGGCAGCAAAGCCATCAGGATACGGTCGCGCTTTTCAATCACGGAATCGGTCATAAGGGCGACTATGCCGCTCTTGCGCGGGCAAGTCCATCCTGCAAAAAAGCTGGACAAATTCCCGTTAGAAGCCAATCTTGTTGGCATGAGCCAAAAGCCCGAAGACCGCGCCGATCTGGATGAGAACAATTTCGGCACGCGCGTGAAGCGTTACGGCCGCGTGTCGACCGCCATGGCGGGACTGGCGGCAAAGCTGGCCGGCGAAAAATTTTTTGGCATCACGATTGAACGCGGCGAACACGCAGCCGAACTGACCCAGGCCCTGGGCAACTTAAAAGGCCCGCTGATGAAAATCGGCCAGATCCTCTCCACCGTTCCGGAAGCCCTGCCCCCCGAATACGCCAAAGCCTTCCAGCAGCTGCAGAACAATGCCCCGCCCATGGGCTGGCCCTTCGTCCGCCGCCGCATGAAGGCGGAGCTGGGCGAAAACTGGGAAACAAGATTCAAAACCTTCGAACGCGAGGCCGCCGCTGCCGCCAGCCTGGGCCAGGTGCACAAGGCCGTAACCCATGATGGCCGTAATGTCGCCTGCAAGCTGCAGTATCCCGACATGCGCGCCGCGATCGAGGCCGACCTGAAACAGCTGAAAATTATTTTCTCGCTTTATGAAAGATACGATAAAGCCATTTCCACTCGCTTCATCCATGACGAACTGTCCGCCCGCCTGCGGGAAGAACTGGATTACGGTCTGGAGGCCAAGCATAGCCGCCTCTACACCTCCATGCTGGCGAAAGAAAAAAATGTCCATGTGCCGGAAGTGATCGATGAATTTTCAACAGACCGCCTGCTCACCACCACATGGCTTGATGGAAAGGGCATTCTGACATTCAAGGACGCGCCCGCCGAACAACGCAACCGCATCGCCCTTAATATGTTCCGCGCCTGGTATGTCCCGCTTTATTATTACGGCGTTATCCATGGCGACCCGCATCTCGGCAATTACACGGTGCGCCCGGACGATTCCATCAACCTGCTCGATTTCGGCTGTATCCGCGTCTTTCGCCCTGAATTCATTGACGGCGTTATCGGCCTGTACCATTCCCTGATGAAAAACGACCTGGCTGGATCGGTCCATGCGTATGAGACATGGGGTTTCAAAGGCCTGAACAAGGACCAGATTGAAACGCTTAACATCTGGGCGCGTTTTCTCTATGCGCCTGTCATGGAAGACCGCATCCGGCCGATCGGCGAAACCACCAATGGCGTCTATGGCCGTGAAATCGCCCATGAAGTGCATCAGAAACTGCGCGAAGTCGGTGGCGTCACCGTGCCGCGCGAATTCGTATTTATGGACCGCGCCGCGCTCGGCCTCGGTTCTGTCTTTCTCCATTTAAAGGCTGAAATCAACTGGTACCAGGTCTTCAACAGTATGATTGAAGATTTCGACATCAAAACCTTGCGCGCGCGCCAGAAAAAAATTCTGGATGCGCACGGCCTGGCTGCACCCTAATCGCGTTCCTCGAAGAAAACCGTTTTTACCCTCGGCTGTTTCCGGCAAGTTCGCCGCGCGACCACTTTCAGGATCGCAGCGTCAGCCGGGATGAAAATAGCTGATACGGTAGGATCGGCAAACGCTTCTTCCAGATGTGCAACCGAAAGCACGGTCGTCACCTTGCGGTCATCGCGCAAAACCCTGGTTTCCCATCCCGGCTTGACCTCAAAGAAATAACTGCCGCCTTCCATGGCGGGCCGGATGGATGAAAGATGGGAACGCAGTGACCCATCCGCGTTTTGCGGATTTATCTTATCGTTTAGTGTCATGATCCGTTGTCCTTGCCATGGCCTTGGTTCCCCCCACAGGAACATTTGGTCTGCAATTCAATGCGGATCGGCAGAACGCTTTATATCCCAAAGCCATCAAGACTTATGGATATACAGCGCTGAGCCGCCCCTGTTCGCGGTGTCTGTCTAACAATGTGCACCTTTGCCCCAATCTTAACACAATCAAAATGTGGATAAAAGCATTACAGCGCTAAATCATTGAAAATAAAAAAATTATTTTATGAATACTATTTTTCTGTAAAGATTCAGAAACTTACCGCAAAGCAAAAATGTTTTTGGCGAATACGAAAATACTATGGACTTTCCTATGAAAAGACGCCCATATAATCCGGAAATAATAACCTTATAAGGCATCTCAAAATGGTGATGACACCTTCCTACAGCATGATGGTCCAGGGCCTGAAAGCTCTTTTGAATCAATCGAAGGCGGATGTCATCGCCGATCTGTCCAAAACCCATCTGGACAGCGACGTCAATTCCGCCCTGACAAAATGGGCGATGCTGCTCGATAACGCCCGTCACGATACTGGATCTTCCGGTCTGCCGGGCCCCGCGCCGCAAGATGTCGGCGGCTTCATCACCTATGATATCCAGACCAACACCTATCACGTTGCTGTTGGAGTCAGCGGCGCAGATCTGAAAACACTCCTCAATACAGCCCATGACTTTGCAACCATCCAGTTTGATAAGGGCACGTATGAGATTGACCGGATTATGGAGATCAACCGCGGCAACCTGACGCTGCAAGGGTCAGGATCGGGCGATACGATTTTCCACGCCAACATGACCGCGGAAGACAGCGTCGCGAATTACAGCAGCGCCACGGTGACCGGCAGCCGGGCAATTTTTGAATTCAACGGCGGTTTGTCTGAAACCGTAACTACGCTCCAGGCCAACACCCTCGCCTCCGACCGTTCGATCCAGGTTGCGGATGCCAGCGGTTTCAAGGTCGGCGACGAACTCCGCATCTTCCAGGCGAATGATACGGAATTTCTCCGCAATACGCCGCTGGGCGATATAGCCAGCAATCCCTATGTCCCCGACTCTGTGAAAAACCTCATCATCAACAGCGGCTCCCTGTACGGCAACGTGCCTGAAGCGGGCTTCGCGGTGCGTTACCCCCTGCGCTCCGGGCTTACCGAGATTGAACGCATCGAAGGCAATACGATTTACCTGAAAGATGCCGTCGGCTACGACCTGGCTTCCGGCCTGGGTCAGGTCCAGAAGGTCAACCCGCTGGACAACATTCACATCTCCGGCATATCGATTACAAACGATCTGGGTGACCCCAATCCCGGCAATATTGACAACACCCTGCCGCAATGGCTGGACACCAGCGCCCTTCGCTTCACCTATACGCGCGGCACTGACGTAACGGATGTCAGGATCGTCAACGCGCCGTCCGTCGGCTTTGATGCGCGCAACATGTACGAAGCCCACATTGACGGCGTATCAATCCTTGGCTCCCATAACAAGGGCAGCGGCGCAAACGGTTACGGCCTGAACCTTGCAGGCACCCAGCACAGCCAGTTCGACAACATGGTCATCCTGGATACGCGCCACGCCGTGCTGTTCAGCACCTGGGGTGAGGAAATCGGCAACGCCATCCATGTGCTGCAGACCAACCGCGACATCAATTATCACGGCAGCCCCGACCATGATAACCTCGTGATCGTCGACCAGGTGATCCTGGATTATAATGGCGCGCCCGTGCCGACCAGCTTCGCGGTCGTATCATCCATCGGCTTTGGCCACCCCTACACCAATCCGGATGACAACACGACGCTCTTTACATACGCTGTTGGCGTTAATCGCACGGATGTCCTTCACGCCACGGACAGCGGCGCCTATCTGGCAGGCAATGGCAGCTTCGATTTCCTGTATGGCGGCGCGGGCAATGATGTCCTTGTGGGCGGCTCGGGCAATGATACCCTGACCGGCGGCGGCGGGGCAGACACCTTTGTCATGTCGAATGAAAACGGCAACAACGCGCCCGGCACCGATATCATCATGGATTTCAACGGCGCCGAAGGCGACCGGATCGTTTTTATCCAGCAATCTTTCGCTTTGCTGGATAAAAACATTCATATTGTTCAACAAGGTGATGATCTTGCCATTTCTGTAACCGGCCTGGTCAGCGCCGTAGCCTTGCTGCATAACGTATCGATCGATCAGTTTGATCCGTCCTGGATAATACTGAACACAAAGGCGTATTCGGAAAATCCCGCAGACTACAATTTCGATTATCACCAGCTGTGGCCTGAAGCGATCATACGGGCCATCGATCAGCCGCAATCTTTTACCGCCACAGTGGAAACCGGCGAAGTCTTCGCATCCGGCACGGGTGATGACAAAGTTTCCGGCCTGTCGCAAAACCTGTTCGGTGATGCACTCTTCCTCGGTGCTGGCAAAGATACGCTGGCCCTGACAGATGTCAAAATCACCGCCCCGGCGGCGTTGATGCCATTTATGCATGGCGTGGACGTTCTGGATGTATCCGCCGCAACGCGCATTTTCAACATCACTGTCGACGATGATATGATCGCGCAGTCGGATGATCATGCTGACCCTGAAAAACGATAGCACGGTCATCAGCTACCTGAATGCAGGCATTACCAATGACGATCTGACTCTGCTGATCAACAGCATCGGTAAAGTATATCTGGCCAATGAAGTCAATAACCGCATCCATCTGGCCGACACCAATATCGGCGAAATCATCGGCGGTACCGGCAATGACGAGCTTTACGGCGGCGCTGGGCGTGATGTGCTCAGGGGCGGTGAAGGCGCTGATCTGTTCTCTCTGGTTAAGAATACCATAGCGAATCAAAAAGACCTTATTCGCGATTTCAATGTTGCGGAAGGCGACCGTCTCGACATTTCGAAGCTTCTGACCAATTTCGATCCTCTGCAGGACAGCATCAATGCCTTTGTGAAAATGTCGAAGAGTGGTGCGAATACGGTCATCTATGTCGACTCCGACGGCACTGGCACTGCCGATAAAATGCATGCCGCCGTCGTCCTGGAAAAAACCATAATCACAGACAGCCTCCAGGACCTGATCGACCACCACAATCTGATCGTCAGCAGCACATAAGAATTTTTCGATAAATGAGTCGAAAATAGCGTTTTTCGAGAACCGGCGCGCAGCGTACTTTAGTACGTGAGCACCGGAAGCGCAGAAATGCGCTATTTGCAGACCATTTACCGGAAAATTAATGGCGCGCCCGGCAGGGGTCGAACCTGCGGCCTTTGGCTTCGGAAACCAACGCTCTATCCAGCTGAGCTACGGGCGCTTTGATAGCTGACGTTTTATCCCGTACGCCCCCTTCTGTCCACGAAAATCAGGAAAAATCCCTTTTGGCCTCTGGCTTTACCCGGCCATCGGTTTAAACTCTATACGTCTGAAAAACCAAGCAAAGAGCCTGATATGGTCGCCCGTGTAATAAAAACCGTCCTGATCCTGGTCCTGCTCGCATTATGGCTTCCTGCCCCTGCATCGGCCCTGTCATTGCCCGGCAAGGGTAAAGCTGCGGCGGAAGACCCTAAACCCGCCGAAACGCCGCATGACGCGCTGGGCCGCAATACGCCGCGCGGGATGATCCTGGGGTTTCTGGATGCCGCCGGCAGGGAAGACTGGACCACCGCATCTGCCTATCTCGACCTGGGGTTTTTAAGCAAGAGCCAGGCAAAGGCCCGTGGCCCGGAACTGGCACAGGGTTTGGTGACGCTGCTGAACCAGGGTGGTTCCCTTGCGCCGACCGCCATGATCAGCGATGAACCGGCGGGCAAGCCCAATGATACGCTGGAACCCGAACAGGATCGCATCGGCAAACTGATCTCGGAAAAACAATCCATCGATCTTCTGGCCGAATTGACGCGCGGGCCGGATGATGAAGGAATCTGGCTTGTCTCCAGCCAGACCGTAAAACAGGTCCCGGACATGCTGGAGCAGATCCGCCCGCCGCACATCAACGGTTTGATGCCCGCCTGGATGTCCGAAGCCAAATGGGCGGGCGTGCCGGTCGGCCACTGGGCCGCGCTGATCTGCCTTTCGGTCATTTCCTATTTTATCGCGTGGGGCCTGACCCTGATATTCGGATTCGTGTTCAGCCATGGATGGCGGAGGCTCGGGCGTGATGACATCCATATCTTCGAGGCCTTCATTGTGCCCGCTCGCATGTATATGGCAGTGTGGATCTTCGTCTATGCCGGGATCTACATGGGCATCTCCGCCCTGGCCCGCCAGCATTTCAGCTTGATCACCGTCATTGTCGGCTGGCTGTCGCTGTTCCTTTTATTCTGGCGGCTGATCGACATCATCGCCGACCGGTCGCAGCAGCATATGAGCCGCGTTGGCAAGCTGGGCATGATGTCGGTCATTCACTTCCTTCGCCGCAGCGCCAAATTCATCTTCCTGGCCCTGGCTGGCATTGTTATCCTTGACGCAGTCGGCGTCAACGTCACCACCGGCCTCGCCGCCCTGGGTATCGGCGGTATCGCATTGGCACTGGGCGCACAGAAGACGGTCGAGAATTTCGTCGGCAGCCTGATGCTGATCGTTGACCAGCCCGTGCGCCTCGGCGATTACTGCAAGATCGGCAGCGATGAAGGCACGGTGGAGGATATCGGCATGCGCTCAACGCGCCTGCGCACATCGAAACGCACGGTCGTTACAATTCCCAACGGCGATTTTTCATCCCAGCGCATTGAGAATTTCTCCCGCCGTGAAAAATATCTGTTCCACCATACAATTGGCCTGCGCTACGAAACCACGCCGGACCAGATGCGCTGGCTGCTGGTTGAGCTGCGCAGCCTGCTCTACGCCCACCCAAAAGTCAGTCCGGATCCGGCCCGTGTTCGCCTTGTGCAAATGGATACCAATTCCCTCGATCTCGAATTTTTCGCGTATATCCTGACCCCGACCTTCGATGAATTTCTGGAAGTGCAGGAGGATTTGCTGCTGCGGATCATGGAAACAGTGAGCAGAGGCGGCGCGGCCTTCGCCTTCCCGTCCCAAACCGTTTACAACGCCAACGACAAACTGCCACCCGTTGAAGCCGTTCGCGCCGCAGAGGCGCAAGTGCGGCAATGGCGCGAAGCTGGTGAATTGCAACTGCCGAAATTCGACACTGATTATATTGATAAAATACGGGCAACGATCGAGTATCCGCCGAAGGGTACGGTCAGGGAACAGGAAACGGGTTAAGCCTTAAGCTGCGATTGTTTCTTCATGCATAAAATCAACGGCGAACCATTGAGGAACCGTCA
>JBGAQU010000033.1:0-24775 GCA_044220535.1 Alphaproteobacteria bacterium
GATGCGGGTGTGGCGGAACGGTAGACGCGGCAGACTCAAAATCTGTTACCGAAAGGTGTGGGGGTTCGAAACCCTTCACCCGCACCAATATTTTTTCAAGGTGTAAACGTTTTTGTGCCAACCCAGATCGTGTTGGATTCACAGCCATTTACCATCGCTTCGCTGGTTTTGACGCCCTTAAAGGCAGTCATCCGTGCTTGATAGGGTTCGATATAAATTATGGCATCGTGCCCGTAATCGGTTGGTAGGCGTGTATTCTCCGCACGGTCTTCAGCCATTTTAAAAGCCAGCGCCAGCGCGTCTTTCTCATAGACCATACGTGCATTATATTCCGGCAATGTTTCCCTGGTTGTGCCGGGAAATGGAAACTGGCAGATGAATATTTTTCCCAGGGCAGGTGTTTCAAACGGGTGGGGTCCGTGTTTGATTTCTGTTTGATAGTCCAGCCTCTGGTTAAATTCTTTCCAGATATCTGAAAAACCATCCCGATTCCATATGGCTAAAGCCATTGAGTTTGCGTAGGGAAGAGCTGCCACACCACAACCCAGCACGGTCAGCGTTTTCAGAAGGGGCCAACGTGTGAACATGGACAAAGGTTGGGCTTTCGCCAGGTCGTGCAATCCTTTCAAACCTGAGCGGATTGCCTTTACACCCTCAGTATTGGGGTTATCAGGACGGCCTGAAAGCAATGTTTTAAACCGTTGGCTGGTGAGCCATGACAGTTCAATTGTACTCCATGCTCTGAACGGTCTTATATCTCCTCTTGCGGCTTTTTCAAATTGAGCGGCGTGGAATTTAAGATAGCGGGACAGCTTTCTGCCGGCTTTGACATGGCTGTTCCGGACCCTTGAAAGATCGGCAGCGCTCAGCGCCCCCGGATCCAGCGCATCGGCCGCGTTATTCAGATAGTCCGCAATGCCCGCCAGGCCTGCCCCCATCACAAGCGGCGGCGGCGCCGGGAGGTGATCCGTCAGATATTGGCCCTGATATGTCGGCATGATAAACACCCTTTTTCATTTGGCATTATATTAATGTGTTATACATAATTTATCAAGCTTTAAAAATATATAATTATATCAATTGTTTACTTTGATGCCCTTTTGCCAGTCAATGGGCGAATTCCCAGGATAGGGGCCAGATACAAGCCCGTGTAGGATCCCTTGGCGGCTGCGACCGTTTCCGGCGTACCCGTGGCCACGATTTGCCCGCCTTTGTCACCGCCTTCCGGTCCCACATCCACAACCCAGTCGGCGGTTTTGATGACTTCGAGGTTGTGTTCGATCACCAGCACCGTATTGCCCTGGTCCACCAGCTTGTGGAGCATCTCCATCAGCTTGCGGACATCGTCGAAATGCAGTCCGGTTGTCGGTTCATCCAGAATATAAAGCGTCTTGCCGGTCGAGCGGCGGGAGAGTTCCTTTGCCAGTTTCACGCGTTGCGCCTCGCCGCCCGACAGCGTCGTGGCGGCTTGGCCGACCTTCACGTAGCCGAGGCCGACTTCCTGCAGCGCGTTCATCTTGTCGCGGATTGACGGCACGGCCTTGAAAAATTCGGCGCCATCTTCGATCGTCATATCAAGGACATCGGCGATGGACTTCTCCTTGAACTTTATCTCCAATGTCTCGCGGTTGTACCGTGCGCCCTTGCAGGTTTCGCAGGTGACATAGACGTCGGGCAGGAAGTGCATCTCGATCTTAATGACTCCATCACCCTCGCAGGCCTCGCAGCGCCCGCCCTTGACGTTAAAGCTGAATCGTCCTGGCCCATATCCGCGCGCCTTCGCTTCCGGCAATCCCGCGAACCAGTCGCGAATGGGGGTGAAGGCGCCTGTATAAGTCGCCGGGTTGGACCGCGGCGTGCGGCCAATGGGGGACTGGTCGATATCGATGACTTTGTCGATAAATTCCAGCCCTTTCAGGTCCTTATGAGGCAGGGGGTGTTCCTTGGTTTTCATCAGTCTGCGGCTGACGGCCTGGAACATGGTATCGATGGTCAGGGTGGATTTGCCGGATCCGGACACACCCGTCACACAGGTGAAGGTGCCGAGCGGCACTTTCAGATTCACGTTTTTCAAATTGTTGCCGGTCGCGCCGATGACTTCCAGGAATTGCTTCGGCTTCCCCGGGCGGCGCGTTTCCGGCAGAGGCACGGATTTGCGGCCACTCATATAATCGGCGGTGATGCTCTGCTTGTTTTTCAGCAGATCCTGAAACGTACCCGCCGCGATGACCGTGCCGCCATGCGTGCCCGCGCCGGGGCCCATATCGATCACGTAGTCGGCAACACGGATGGCGTCTTCATCATGTTCCACAACGACAACCGTGTTGCCGATGTCGCGCAGGCGTTTAAGTGTTTCGAGTAACCTGTTGTTATCACGCTGGTGCAGGCCGATGGATGGTTCGTCCAGAACATAAAGCACACCAGTCAGGCCGCTACCGATCTGGCTGGCGAGGCGAATGCGCTGGCTTTCGCCGCCCGAAAGCGTGCCAGATGAACGAGATAGGGTGAGATATTCAAGTCCTACATCCATCAGGAAGGTGAGGCGGTCATTGATCTCCTTCAGGACGCGGACAGCAATCTCCGTCTGCTGTTTGTTGAGCACGGATTTCAGGCGGCCGAACCATTTATGCGCCTCCGCGATCCCCATCTCCGACACCTGTCCGATATGCAGCGTATCGATTTTCACGGCCAAGGCTTCCGGTTTCAAACGATAGCCATCACAGGCGTCACAGGGCGTGGAGAGCTGATACCGCTCCATATCCTCCCGCACACTGTTGCTGTCGGTTTCGAGGAGGCGTCGTTCCATATTGTTAATCACGCCTTCGAACGGCTTTTTCGTACGGTACGTATTGGCGCGGTCTTCATAGACGATGGAAATCTCATCGTCGCCGGAACCGTAGAGCAGTGCCTCCTGCACTTTTTTGGGCAGTTTTTCAAACGGCGTCGTCGGCTTCTCACGATAGAATTTAAGAACGGCTTCTAACGCTTGCATATAATAATGAGAAAATGCCCGCGACCATGGTTCGATGGCGCCATCCTTCACCGATTTTGTGCGGTCGGGCACGACCAGGTCCGGATCGATATGCATGCGCATGCCAAGCCCGTCGCAGACCGGGCAGGCGCCATGCGGGCTGTTGAACGAAAACAGCCGCGGCTCGATCTCGGGAATGGTAAAACCCGAAACCGGGCAGGCGAATTTTTCTGAAAACAAAACCTGTTTGCCCGTATCCGCGTTTTCGGCAATCAGCAGCCCGTCGGCCAGACGCAGCCCCGTCTCCACGGAATCCGCCAGGCGGTTGCCCATATCGGCCCGCACCACGATGCGGTCGACCACGACTTCAATGTCATGCTTATATTTTTTATCGAGCGCCGGGACGTCATCGATTTCATAAAGCGTGCCATCGACGCGCACACGTTGAAAGCCCTTGGCGCGCAGCTCCGCAAATTCCTTTTTGTATTCCCCCTTCCGCCCGCGCGCGATGGGGGCCAGCAGATACAGCTTCGTCCCATCGCCCATTGCCAGGATGCGGTCGACCATCTGGCTGACCGTCTGGCTTTCGATGGGCAGGCCGGTGGCGGGGGAATAGGGCACGCCGACCCGCGCCCAGAGCAGGCGCATATAATCATAAATCTCCGTCACCGTGGCGACGGTGGAGCGGGGGTTTTTGGAGGTCGTCTTCTGCTCGATGGAAATGGCGGGAGACAGGCCCTCGATGGAATCCACATCCGGCTTCTGCATCATTTCCAGAAACTGGCGTGCATAGGCGGACAGGCTTTCGACATAGCGCCGCTGCCCTTCCGCATAGATCGTATCGAAGGCGAGCGAGGATTTCCCCGATCCCGACAGGCCTGTGATCACCGTCAGCGTATCGCGCGGAATATCGACATTGACGTTTTTAAGATTATGTTCGCGCGCGCCGCGCACTCTTATATGGGTCAGCATAGGGGTATAAATAGAGGTTTTTGCTGTATGATCAATAGGCCTGAAGGATATACGCTTACTCCGGATTTGAAACAACCAGCTGCGGTTTCCAGCGGACGGGGGTTGTTGGCTCAGGCAGGGTGTAATCCATGTTGTCCAGCTGCGCTTCGGTGAGTTTCAGCCCCTGTAGCTTGAGCTGAACCGCGGCCCACATGGATTTCAGCTCCATCCTGATCTCCGGCGGAAGCGCGTTCTGAAGGCAAGTCACAAACAGGGGGGTGTTATCACGCTGGCTTGCCTGGTTATATTCATGAAACAGCTGTGTTTTTGTCTGCCCTTCGGTCGGTTTCGGGCCGCCATAGCGTAATTGGATTATGCCGGCATAAAAATCCAGCGGCGGGCATTGCGGCGGACCATTGCTCACGACTGATATGGCGGTCCGCATGACATCATCCAGCGCGATTTCAGCAAGCATCCGTCCTCGCGTTATGGATTCCGGCAGATGCTTGAAAGCATCGGCAATCAAGCCCTCGCTTTCCATGGCGCCGATCTTTTCGGCGAAGGCTTTGACGGCGTTATAAATTTCCATGTGCAAATAACGCCTGGCCGGTTCGTCTTTTTGTTTCATGTGTTTATAAGATCCTTCTCAATCTGGATATTAAATCTTACGGCCACTTTTACGCCACAAAAATCAGTTGTGTATTCGTTAACAAACAGGCTTTTACAAAACCGCAGAGTCGTTATAGTATCAGCCATTCAAGCGATTCATCTTTTGTAATAAGGAACAGCGTCCATGGCGGGCAGCGTTAATAAAGTCATTCTGGTTGGCAATCTGGGTAAGGATCCGGAGATCCGCACGATGCAGTCCGGCGGCAAGGTCTGCAATTTTTCCATCGCCACGTCCGAAAGCTGGAAGGATAAAAACAGCGGCGAGCGCCAGGAGCGCACGCAGTGGCATAATATTGTCATCTGGAACGAGAATATCGTCCGTGTTGCCGAAAGCTACTTGAAAAAAGGCTCCAAGGTTTACATTGAAGGTCAGCTGGAAACCCGCAAATACGAAAAAGACGGCCGTGATGTCTATACGACCGAAGTCGTCCTGCGCCCGTTTCGCGGTGAACTGACAATGCTGGAGAGCCGCGCCGGTGGTGGTTCGTCAGGCGGTTTTAACGACAATGACAGCCAGGGCGGTTATGATTCCGGCCCGTCCATGTCGCGGCAGTCGTCCGCTCCGGCACGGCAAAAGGTGGATGAACTGGAAGATGAAATCCCGTTTTAATACCCCTAACCGTCATCCCGGCGAAGGCCGGGATCTATGCGATATTGGGGTTTCCGGACAGGCAGAAATTTGTCGCCGGTGGTGACACTTAACAAGTGTATGGGTCCCGGCCTTCGCCGGGATGACGTGTGGTTGTTGAAACTGACATCACTTCGCCACAATAATCAGGCTGAATCAAAACAGGATCGCTTTGTATAAAAGGACGCCCATGAAACCCTCCAAGCTGATGGTTGCCGCTGTTTTGACCTTGTCGGTTCCCTCTTTTGCCAGGGCGCAAACCCCGGCACTTGCGCCGCCAGCCACAACGGCTTCAACGCCAGCTGCTTCCACACCTGTGCCGGAAGGCGATCCCGCCAAACGCCTCGACCTCGCCACCAAAATGGCCGACCTGTCGCCGCCGCGCGACGTCGTGGAAATAGCCATCAACCAGATCATTTCCACCGCGCCCGCGGCGGAGCAGCAGGAACTGCGCTCTAAAATGATGAGCGCCTATGATTTCGACGGCTTCCGCCAGACAGTGATCAAATCCATGGCCGATACGTTCAGCGAGGCCGAACTGCAGGCGATGGTGGATTACAACAGCACGCCCGAATCCAAATCGATCGCTAAAAAGATGAGTGCCTACCAGGCGAAAATCCGCCCCGACATGACCAAGAAAATGGATGTCGCCCTGATGGTGGCGAGAACGGGCAGGGCGGGGGATGCGAAGGCACCTGCGGCTGCGCCTTCAAAATAATGCCTTTTTATACCCGTACTAAAAGTGGCCTCGATTGGGGCCACTTTTTGCTTATTGCGTTATAATTTTATAGGAATTAATTCACATTCATGCTATTTTGAATTCAGGTGTTTTACAAGCTAAAAAGCCTTTTTGGTTTTTTAGTGAAGGAGAAATATTGTGAGCTTTGGCATGAAGAATGAAATAAAATCGCAAAAAACGGCGAACGGACTAAACAACCCTAAAAAATCATTTTATTTCATAGGTTTATGTAGGGTTTATTTTATCCCCTGCGCAAGTAAAACCTCCCCGAATTGCATTGTCATACCATTGGGAATCCTGCTAGAAATGCAGGTGAATCAATGAACCAGAAAAGCCTTAAACCATGAGCGAAACCGCCATTTCCGGCCAGGAGCCACCGCTGCCTTCCATCACACTCGAAGATGAGATGAAAAAGTCTTATCTCGATTACGCGATGAGTGTGATCGTGTCCCGGGCGCTGCCGGATATCCGGGATGGTCTGAAACCCGTTCACCGCCGCATATTCTATGCGATGCGCGAAGGCGGGTTTACGTCCGATAAATCGTTCAAGAAATCCGCCCGTATCGTCGGTGACGTCATGGGTAAATATCACCCGCACGGCGACTCGGCGATTTACGAGGCGATGGTGCGGATGGCGCAGGATTTCTCCATGCGCCTGCCGCTGGTGGACGGGCAGGGGAACTTTGGCTCCATGGATGGCGACCCCGCCGCCGCGATGCGATACACCGAAGCGCGCCTGGCGAAATCCGCCGAGGCGCTGCTTGAGGATATCGATAAGGACACCGTCGAATTCCGCCCGAACTACGATGAATCGACGGTCGAACCGTCTGTCTTGCCATCGCGTATTCCCAATTTGTTGGTGAACGGTGCGGGCGGCATTGCCGTCGGCATGGCGACCAATATTCCGCCGCATAATCTGAACGAAGTCGTCGATGCCTGCGTGGCGTTTGTCAGCAATCCGGAACTGACGACCGAAGAATTGATGCAATATATTCAGGGCCCGGATTTCCCAACCGGCGGCCAGATCCTCGGTAAAGTCGGCATCCGGTCTGCCTATATGACCGGCAACGGTTCCGTCATGATGCGCGCCAAGACGTCGTTCGAGGATATCCGCGACAAGCGCGAAGCGATCATCGTTCATGAAATCCCGTATCAGGTGAATAAGTCGCGCCTGCTCGAACGCATCGCTGAAGTTGCCCGCGAGAAAATCGTCGAGGACATTTCCGATATCCGCGATGAATCCGACCGCGATGGCGTGCGCGTTGTCATCGAACTGAAAAAAGGCGCGATCGGCGATGTGGTGCTGAACCAGCTGTTCAAGCATACGCAGCTGCAGACCAGCTTCCCCTGCAACATGGTGGCGCTGAACCATGGCCGCCCGCAGATGCTTCTGCTGCGCGACTTTATCCAGGCTTTCGTGAAATTTCGCGAAGAAGTCATTACGCGCCGCACCATTTTCGAACTGGGCAAGGCTCGCGACCGTGCGCATGTTTTAGCAGGCCTCGCCGTTGCCGTCGCCAATATCGATGACGTCATCGCCCTGATCCGCAATGCGCCGAACCCGACCGAAGCGCGCGAACAATTGATGGCGCGCGACTGGCCTGCCAATGATGTCGCGCCGCTGATCGCGTTGATCGACGATCCGGAATATCCGGTATCAGCCAAGGGCACATACAGAATGTCCGAAGTTCAGGCCAAGGCGATCCTCGATCTCCGCTTGCACCGCCTGACCGGTCTGGAACGTGACAAGATCGGCGACGAACTGAAAGAAATCACCGATCAGATCGCTTACCTGCTTTCCATTCTCGGCAGCCGCGAAAAATTGCTGGAGGTTCTGGTCAACGAACTGAACGAGGTGAAGGCAAAATTCGGAACGCCGCGCCGTACGGCCCTGGTGGATTCCGAATTTGAAGAAGACATTGAAGAATTGATCCAGCGCGAAGACATGGTCGTCACCATTACCCATGGCGGCTATATCAAGCGCGTGCCGCTCTCCACCTACCGCGCGCAACGCCGCGGCGGCAAAGGCCGCACCGGCACGTCCCTGAAGGATGAGGATTTCGTTTCCGACCTGTTTGTTGCCTCGACCCATACGCCGCTTCTGGTGTTCACGTCGAAGGGTATTGTCCACAAAATGAAAGTCTGGCAATTGCCGTTGGCAACCCCGCAATCACGCGGCAAGGCGCTGGTGAATCTGCTGCCTCTGACCGAAGGCGAAAACATTTCCGTCTATATGCGCCTGCCGGAAGATGAAAATGCCTGGGCCGGCCTTGATATCATCTTCGCAACGTCCGAAGGCGGTATCCGCCGGAACAAGCTGTCTGACTTCGGCAATATCCGCTCCAACGGCCTGATCGCCATGAAGCTGGAAGGGGATGAGAAATTAGTCTCCGTCAAAATTGCGCGTGAAGACGAAGATGTTATGCTCGCGACGAATCTCGGCAAGGCAATCCGTTTCCCGGTCGATGATGTCCGCGTCTTCGCGGGCCGGACGTCAACGGGCGTGCGCGGCGTGAAACTGGCGAAGGGAGATGAGGTCATTTCCATGTCCATCCTGCGCCATGTCGATGCGACGCCGGAAGAACGCACCGCCTATCTGAAACAGGCATCGAAAATGCGTGGCATGGATCTGGAAGGCGTCGAATTTGAAGACGGCGAAACCAGCCTGTCTGAAGAGCGCTTCAAGGAATTGCAGCAGAAGGAGCAATTCCTGATCACCGTCACCAATAAAGGCTTTGGCAAGCGCACATCCGCTTACGAATACCGCGTGTCGGGCCGAGGCGGGCAGGGCATCACCAATATGGGCCTGACCTCAAAGAACGGCGGCAAAGTTGTTGCTACCTTCCCGGTTACCGATAGTCACCAGGTCATGCTGGTGACGGATAGCGGTCAGTTGATCCGCACGCCGGTCAAGGATGTCCGCTTCACGGGCCGCAGCGCCCAGGGCGTCATCATCTTCCGCGTCGGTGAAGGTGAAAGCGTCATCTCCGTCGCCTGGCTGATCCAGGATGAGGATGAAGAGGTCCACGCCGATGCTGCCGATATTACCGAGGCGGAAACCATTGACGCCGGAACGGGCAATCATCCGAAGGCGTCGGAGTAGCCATTAAAAATAGTCGTCATCCCGGCGAAGGCCGGGATCCATATGATCTATCCGCCTAACGTATGGCTAATATGGTCATAGAGCGCGATCTTCATCGTTACATCCACTGCAGCTGGCCGCGCCAGCGTATGGATCCCGGCCTTCGCCGGGATGACGGATAAGGTGGAGGGATCAATTATACCGGTCCTGCTGTGCTGCCAGATCCCTGCGGTTCGCGCCCTGGCGGGTGGCCTTGCGCTTGACCGGGTTGGCATCGCCGTCTTCATTGCGGTCATAGGTGTTGTCATTGTTCCGGGCCTGTTTTGTCCTCGGGCCGCTGAACGGTCTTTGCAGTGACTGTTTGATATTGCGGATGGCGCGCGCTTCCGGACCGTCATTGTTGAAGGTCGAGCTTTTCACCGTGGTGTTATAGGATCTGACCAGTTGCGCCTCCGCAGGTCCGGCATTCATGACCAGAATCAGGGGCAGGGCGGCGGTCAGTATGAATAAGCGTCTCATGGGGGATACTCCGGGCAAGTGGGCTGCCGCCAGTATAGACTGGTTATCCGCCTCTGGCTTGTATAAAGTCGGCATGGTTTTAAGGATTTCAAGAGATGACCAAAACTGGCAAACATCGCATCGGCGTCTATCCCGGCACATTCGACCCCGTGACCAAGGGGCATCTGCACCTGATCAAAAGGGCCAGCCGGCTGGTCGACCATCTGATCGTCGCTGTGGCAGACAGCCCCCGGAAAGGGCCATTGTTCAACCAGGACGAACGGGTCGAAATGGTGCAGGCGGATATCGCCAATATGCATGAGAAATATTGCGATATTGAAGTCAGGGGGTTCGACAAGCTGCTGATCCATTTTGCCCGCGACGTCAATGCTTCCTGCATTTTCAGGGGCTTAAGGGCTGTCTCCGACTTTGACTTCGAATTCCAGATGACCGGCATGAATGCCAAGCTGGATCCGGATATCGAGACGGTGTTCCTGATGGCCGCCGATAAATGGCAGTTCGTTTCATCCAGCTTCGTCAAGGAGATATATGGGTTGCATGGCGATGTCAGCGAGGTCGTGACGCCTTCGACCAATGCGGCCCTGAAGCGTAAATTCGGGTATTAATATACAAGTAAAGTGTTGACGGAACGGTAATATATCCATATGGTTCCGCCCTGCAAAAGCCTATACGCATGACCGCGTAGCTCAGCCGGTAGAGCATCTGACTTTTAATCAGGGGGTCGTGGGTTCGAATCCCACCGCGGTCACCACCTTCTTTAGGACAATGAGCACAAAACCGCCCATCAGCGAAGAACTCAGGAAAAAGGTGGGGTCGCTCCACCGAAGCCTGTTTGCCCGCCTGCGCACCTATTTCTTTGCCGGGGTTCTGGTGACGGCACCGGTCGCGATTACGGTCTATCTGACTTATATCTTCCTTCGGTTCATGGATAACCATGTGACCGACCTTCTGCCCCCGGCCTATCACTCGCATACGACCATTCCAGGCATCGGCCTGATCATCGCCATCGGGTTTTTCATCCTGGTGGGGTGGCTGACGCGCAATGTCATTGGCCGGATGCTGATCTGGCTGTCGGATTACGGGTTCGCCCGGATGCCGGTGATCCGCATCGTTTATGGCGCGTTGAAGCAGATCTTTGAAACCCTGATGAACAGCCAGTCCTCGGCCTTCCGGGAGGTGGTGGTGTTCGAATATCCGAAGCCGGGCATGTGGGCGATCGGTTTCGTTACCGGGACAGTACAGGGCAAAATCCAGACTTTGGCCGAGGGTGAGATCGTTAATGTCTTCAGGCCGTTTACGCCGAATCCGACCTCCGGCTTTATGCTGCTGATCCCGCGCCGGGATTTAATGGTGCTGGATATGAGTGTTGAGGATGCCATCAAGCTGGTCGTGTCCGGCGGGATGATCACGCCGTCTTCCCTCAAAGTATAAATCCGCCATGCCGTGAAAGGCAGGACGGATTTAGACACACAAAACCCTCTTTTTTATGGACAATAGATGCAGCCTGTTATGGCCACGCTCAATACCACCATTTGTCCTTATATTAGTAATATAACCGCTATAACTTGAGAAATCAACAGTTATTTATTTGCATAATAATATCAGCCAGATCTGAGATATCTGATGCTTTGATCCCTTTCAAAAAGGTAGAGCAATGTCCGCAAGGCCTGCCCCCTCTGGCTTTGCAGTTCCGGGTCTTTGTCGATGATCAGGCGGGCATCATCGCGGGCGGCTTCCAGCAATTCGGCATGGGCGGACAGGTCGGCGAGACGGAAGGCTAGATCGCCGCTTTGTTTTGTGCCCATGACATCGCCCCCTCCGCGCAGCGCCAGGTCTTTTTCGGCGATCAGGAACCCGTCTTCGGTGTCGCGCATCGTGGTCAGGCGTTCCTTTGCCGTTTTGCCGAGCTGGGAGATATAGACAAGGAAGCAGAAAGATTTGTCACCGCCGCGACCGACACGACCGCGCAGCTGGTGCAGTTGCGCCAGACCGAAGCGTTCGGCATGCTCAATAACCATGATAGTGGCTTCCGGTACGTTGACGCCGACCTCGATTACAGTAGTGGCGATGAGAAGAGTAATTTCGCCTTTGGCGAAACGTTGCATGACCTCATCCTTCTCCGCCGGTTTCAGGCGGCCATGGACAAGGCCGACTTTATCGCCGAACCGCGCTTGCAGGATTTCATAGCGCGCCTGCGCGGCGGCCAGGTCGATGACTTCCGATTCTTCGACCAGAGGGCAAACCCAATAGACACGCGCGCCTGTTGCCATCTGCCGTGCGAGACCGTCGATCATATCATCCAGCTTTTCCTGAGGGATCAGGCGTGTGTCGATGGGTTTGCGGCCCGGCGGTTTTTCGTCGAGGCGGCTGACATCCATATCGCCGTAGGAAGTTAAAGTCAGTGTGCGCGGGATCGGTGTCGCTGTCATGACCAGCACGTCGACACCTTTGCTTTTGTTGGAAAGCTGCAATCGCTGATGAACGCCGAATTTATGCTGTTCATCGATGACGGCGAGGCCGAGATCGTAGAATTGTACATCTTCTTGGAACAACGCGTGCGTGCCAATGACGATCTGCGCTGAGCCGGTTTTGGTTTGTTGAAGCAGAGCGTCGCGCGCCTTGCCTTTGTCGCGCCCGGTCAGAACAACATAGCGCACACCTGCCGCGTTGAGAAAAGGCCGTAAGGATTCCGCATGCTGGCGGGCGAGGATTTCGGTCGGCGCCATTAAGGCACCCTGGCTGCCGCATTCGACGGCGTTGAGCAGGGACAGGGCCGCAACTACAGTTTTGCCACTCCCCACATCGCCCTGCAGAAGGCGGAGCATGCGTAGAGGTGACGCCATGTCTTCATAAATATCTTTAAGAGATCGTTCCTGAGCGCCCGTCAATTTAAACGGCAGGGCATTCAGCAAGGCCGTGCGTAAATGCCCGTCCCCTTTGAATGTACGGCCTTTTTGCCGTTTATTTTTGTATCGTACCAAGGCCAGCGCCAGCTGGTTCGCCAGCATTTCATCGAAGGCGAGGCGGGCGCGGGCAGGGTGTGTGGGTAACAATGCTTCGCTTTGCGGTCCAAGGCCCTCACCCCGGCCCTCTCCCTGAAGGGAGAGGGGGAAGTCAGTGTTTCCTCTCCCTTCAGGGAGAGAGTTAGGGCGAGGGCTCGCAAAATGCAGCGCACGCAGCGCGCTTCCGAACTCCGGCCATCTGTTCCGCGCCTGCCAGGCTGCATCCATCCAGTCCGGCATGTCCGGCACCAAAGCCAGTGCAGCCTGCATGGCTTTGCGCAGGCCTTTATTGGTGATGCCTGCCGTCAGGGGATAGACGGGTTCGATGGTTTCGATCTGCGCCCGGTCTTCCGCTGCGCCGATCGCATCGGGATGCGTCATCTGCAGCTTGCCGTTGTAATATTCGACGCGGCCGCTGACGATGACGGTCGCGCCTTCGGGCAGATGCTTTTCGATGTAATCCTTATGCGCGTTGAAGAAAACCAGATTAATCGCGCCCGTATCATCCGTGCACCAGACCTTATAAGGCTGGTTGCGGCGTTCATTGGGGAAGTGTTTCATGACTGTTACAGTCAGAGTCGCGATCTGACCGTCCGGCGCATCGGCCAGCTTGGGCGCGAAGCGGCGGTCGATGAAATCAATAGGGCGGTGGAACAGCAGGTCGAGGATTTTCGGCCCTCCGACCAGTTTTTCCAGCAGCTTGCCGTTGCGCGGGCCGATGCCGGGCAGGCTGGTCAGCGGGCGAAACAGCGGGTCGAGCAGGAAAGGGCGGCCTGCCTGCGTCTGAACCGTTTGTTTTTCCTGTGCGTTCGCCATGGTCTAGAGGTAGCATATCCGTGCCGTGAAATCGATTCGGCCTTTTTTGAAGGAGAACCCCATGTTTAAACGCTCTATTTTTGCCGGAACTGTGGCTTTTTGCGTTTTGCTATCCGGAACTGCGATGGCTGCACAGCAGGATTTCATTCTTAAAACGGCGGATGGCAAGGCAGCGGGCACGGCCTGGATTTCTGCAATGCCGCATGGCTTGCTTCTTCATGTTGAAGTTGAAGGGCAAACCCCGGGTTGGCACGGCATCCATATTCATCAGACAGGCGATTGTTCCGGCGACGGTTTCAAAAAGGCTGGCAGCCATGCTTCCGAAAAAGGGCAGGAGCATGGATTTTCTCATGACAATCCGCATGCGGGCGACCTGACCAATATCTGGGTGGCGGATAACGGCAAAGGCGGCGCGGAATATCTGCTGCATGGCCTGTCGATGGATAAGTTGAAAGACAAAGACGGCAGCGCCTTGGTTTTCCATGCGAAGCCCAACGATTATAAATCCCAGCCCGCCGGTGAGTCCGGCGACCGCGTGGCCTGCGGCGTGATTGCCGATGGACATTAATGATATCCGCAAGCGCCTGATCTATCGGTCATGGCATCGCGGGACGCGGGAGATGGATTTGATCCTCGGCAGTTTCGCAGATCGGCATGTGCCAGAGTTTTCTGATCAAGAAATAGAGGAATATGACCGATTGCTGTCTGTTAGCGATCCAGATCTTTATAATTGGATTACGGTAAAAGAAAGAGCGCCCGCCAATATGGACGGGTCGGTGCTGACTAAATTGCTCAATCATCGTTACAGCGCACCGGTCTGAAAAGGTTTTTATTGGTATTTTCATGCCGTTGTTCTAAATAACTCCGCATGGACGCGGCGGAAAAACGCATATCTCAAACTGTTTCACCTTCTATCCTCTACGGCGCGCCGGAGGGGCAGGATGCGCGTGTTCTGGCGGAGCGGGCGCGGGCGATTATGCCGGACGACCGGGTGCTGGTGCATGTGGCGCTGGATGATGCGCGGGTGGCTGTTTTGGCCGAATTGCTGGCGTTTTTCGCGCCGGATGTGAAGGTTCTGGAATTTCCGGCGTGGGACTGCCTGCCTTACGACCGGGTGTCGCCGAATAATGAGATTGTTGCCCGCCGCGTCGCCGCGCTGTCCGGGCTGATGGCGTGGGAGCAGGAGAGACAGCGGTATCCGCGCATCCTGCTGACCACGGTCGGCGCGGTGACGCAGCGCGTGATGCCGAAACCGGCGCTGGCCAGCGCCGCGCTGGTTGCCGCGAAGGGCGGGCGGCTGGATGTCCGGCAGCTGCAGGGGTTTTTATCCGCCAACGGTTATATGCGCACCGACACGGTGCGGGAAGCGGGGGAATATGCGATCCGCGGCGGGATCGTTGATCTGTTCCCCCCCGGCTATGAAGAGCCGCTGCGCATCGATCTGTTCGGCGATGAAATTGAAAGCATCCGCAGTTTTGACCCGGCGACGCAGCGCACGGAGAAAAAGCTGGAGCGGTTTGAGCTGCATCCGGCGGCGGAATTTTCCCTGAATGACGAGTCGATCCAGCGGTTTCGCTCGCGGTACCGCGAGTTGTTCGGCGTGGTGAGGGCGGACGATCCGCTTTATGCGGCCGTGTCGGAAGGCCGCCGGTATAACGGCATGGATCACTGGCTGTCGTTGTTTTATGAGTCAATGGATACGTTGCTGGATTACGCGCCGAAGGCGGAGGTGATGCTCGACCCGCAGGCACCGCAATCCATCGCCGAGCGTCAGGCGCATATCGCCGATTTTTATCAGGCGCGCAAGACGCTGGAGCAGGCGGCGGGGAAAAAGAAAAAGGACAGCGATGTCAGCCTGTCGGGCGCCGTGTATCATCCCTTGCCCGCCGGTATGCTGTATCTGACGGAAGGGGAATGGGACAAGGTCGCGGTGCATGCGGTTGAGTTATCGTCATTCGCGTCTCCTCATGACAAGGAACATTCCACTGAATCGAAAAAGGGTCGTGATTTCGGCGATATCCGCGCCCAGCCCAAAGGCGATGTCTTCGCGGCGCTGAATGAATATGTGTCTGCGCATCGCATGGATGGGCGGACCATTATGATTGCCGCTTATTCAGAGGGGTCCCGCGACCGATTGAGCGGCATGTTGACCCATGCCGGGTTTGGCAATCTGGTGAATATCGCGGGTGCGGACGACCTGAAACGTCTGCACAAGCATCAGACCGGTATGGCGATCCTGGGGCTGGAGCATGGGTTTATCGCGCCGGATCTTCTGGTTTTGACCGAACAGGATATCCTTGGCGACCGGCTGGCGCGGCGGCAGAAGAAGCGCAAGACGGCGGATAATTTCCTGACCGAGGTGTCGGCGCTGACGCCTGGCGATCTGGTCGTGCATATCGATCATGGGATCGGGCGGTTTATCGGGCTGGAAACGCTGGCGGTCGGCAAGACGCTGCATGATTGCCTGAAGCTGGACTATGCGGGTAATGACAAGCTGTATGTGCCGGTTGAGAATATCGAAGTTTTAAGCCGCTTTGGCAATGACGAAGGCGTCGTGCAGCTGGATAGGCTGGGCGGTGCAGGTTGGCAGGCGCGAAAGGCGAAGGCAAAGGCCGATCTGATGCGCATGGCGGATGGGCTATTGCAAATCGCCGCGGCGCGGCAGTTGCAGAAGGGCGAGATGCTGGAGGTCGGGCCGGAAATCTATAACGAATTCGTGGCCCGGTTCCCGTATCAGGAAACAGACGACCAACTGCGCGCTATCGGTGATGTCGTGGGTGACCTGACCAAAGGGCAGCCGATGGACCGCCTAGTCTGTGGCGATGTCGGGTTTGGCAAGACGGAGGTCGCGTTGCGGGCGGCCTATGTCGCGGCGATGAACGGAACACAAGTGGCGGTGGTGGTGCCGACCACGCTGCTGGCGCGGCAGCACTATCAGAATTTTATTAAGCGTTTTGCCGGAACGGGCTTAAGGGTTGAGCAATTGTCGCGCATGGTAACAGCGAAGGATGCCGAGCGGACGAAGCAGGGGTTGGCGGACGGTTCGGTTAATATAGTCGTCGGCACGCATGCGCTGTTGGGTAAGGCCGTCAAGTTTTCGCATCTGGGCCTGGTCGTGGTGGATGAGGAGCAGCGCTTTGGCGTCAAGCAGAAGGAAAAGCTGAAAGAGTTGAAGCATAATGTCCATGTGCTGACTTTGACGGCGACGCCGATTCCGCGCACGCTGCAAATGGCGCTGACGGGTGTACGCGATATGTCGGTGATCGCGACGCCGCCGGTGGATCGTCTCGCCATTCGTACTTTTGTTCTGCCTTATGACCCGGTTGTGATCCGCGAGGCGATTTTGCGGGAGCATCATCGCGGCGGACAAAGCTTTTACGTATGTCCGCGTATTAAGGATATTGAGGACGTATCCGAAATGCTGAAAGAGCTTGTGCCGGAGGTGAAAGTGATTTCCGCGCATGGGCAGATGAGTCCGCAGGATCTGGAAGACCGGATGACGGCGTTTTATGACGGGCAGTATAATGTGCTGCTGGCCACCAATATCATCGAGAACGGGATCGATATCCCGACTGCCAACACCATGGTGGTGCACCGTGCCGATCTGTTCGGCCTGTCGCAGCTTTACCAGATCCGGGGGCGGATCGGGCGGTCGAAGCTGCGTGCTTATGCCTATTTAACGTATGAGCCGCGCAAAGTGCTGACCGACCAGGCGCAGAAGCGGCTGGAGGTGATGGAAACGCTGGATACGCTCGGCGCGGGTTTCCAGTTGGCCAGCCATGACATGGACATTCGCGGCGCAGGCAATTTACTGGGCGAGGAGCAGTCGGGGCATATCCGGGAGATCGGCGTCGAGCTGTATCAGCAGATGCTGGAGGAGGCGGTCGCGGCGGCGCGGCATGGCATCGATCTCAGCGTCGAGTTGCCGCCGGAACAATGGTCGCCGAATATCAATCTCGGCACATCCGTTTTAATTCCAGACTATTATGTTGAAGATTTAAGCGTACGCATGAGCCTGTATCGCCGCCTGTCTGAACTGGAAACGAAAAACGATATCGAGTCGTTTGCGGCTGAATTGATCGACCGCTTCGGGCCGATTCCGGAAGAGGTTGAGAACCTGATGCAGATCGTTGAGATCAAACAGCTTTGCCGCATCGCCGGGGTGGATCGTGTGGAGGCAGGGCCGAAGGGTGCGGTCATCGGTTTCCACAAAGACAGTCCTCCCAATATTCCCGGCCTGATGACATGGATCCAGGGCAAAACCGGCACCGTCAAACTCCGCCCGGATCAGAAGCTGGTCGCTGTCCGTGAATGGCATAGCGGGGCGCACAGGGTGACGGGGGTGCGGAGCATTATGCGGGATTTGTCGAGCTTGTAAGCGGACGAGCCGTCGTCTTTTTCTTAAAAACGCAGTTATGCGTTTCAGGCGGCGGATCGGTTAAAAATTCCCTAACCGACTGACTTAGCGCGGTAAATTTTTCTTTCAGCATGGTTTACCTCTCTATGATCCCACTAAATCCTTATGTCCAGAAATTTAAGCCATGGCCATAACAGGGCGTAAAATGATAATATTAAAGAAGCAGAACCAGTTAGCCGAGGTCACGATGAGCCGCGAATATGTGGAAAGCCGTATCCGGGACGCCCTGAAACAGCACAAGAACAACCCCACCAAGGCACGGCAGCAAATCGCAGCCTGGGCGGCGGACGACCAGCGGCTGCTGATGGGCCTGGCCAAGCCGCATCTGACTGGCATTATCGCGCATGCGATCAACCGCGTCGTCTCACGCCTGGATGCCGATGCGGAGGAGGAGCATATTCCCGACATGCCGCAGGCGCTGGATATGGCGCCCGACACATTCGGCAAGGAAATCCTGAAGGCGCTGTCGTCCAGCAACACCGCCGTTTTCGGCAAAGAAAACTCCGCCCCCTCTACTGGCCGCAAGCAGGCCTCGCAAAGCCATATCGATGCTCTCAAGAATATTGCCTCCAAGAAGAAAAAAACCGACCGTTGATCCCATTCAGGCGTCGCCGCAGACGATGACCGAATGGCTGGATTCACGCCAGAATTTGCGGGATGAATTTCTGCGCCTGTATGGATGGGACAATGCCCGGATGGAGTCCGTGGGCGATGACGGTTCGTTCCGCCGGTATTTCCGCCTGACCAAGGACGGGATGAAGACCGTGATTTTGATGGAGGCGGTGCCGGACGGCCATGCCATTGCCACACCGGGCCATTCCCTGCGCGATTTTGTGCTTATCGGTAACTGGCTGGGGGCGAGCGGGCTGCGCACGCCGCACATCCTTGCGAAGGATGAGGCGAACGGTTTTATCCTGATGGAGGATTTCGGCGATACATCGTTTAAGAGGGCGCTGGAAAACGGGCATGACCGGCGGGATCTTTATGAGCTGGCTACCGATGTGCTGATCGGCCTGCGCGACGATTATCCCGATATCGACCTGCCGGATTATTACGCCAGCCATGTCCATGCCGGGCGGCGCAGGCTGGTGGACTGGTATATGCCTGCCTGTTTCATGCGGCGCATGCCGGACGGGATGCGTGAGACATACCTCGCGGTGTGGGGCGCGATCGAGGACAGCCTGCCGCCGCCGCCGAAGGGATTTCTGCATATCGATTTTCATTTTGAAAATCTGATGCTGTTGCCTGGCGAAGGCATCGGGCGCTGCGGTATCCTCGATTTTCAGGGCGCGATGACCGGGCCGTCGCCTTACGACCTCGCCAATCTTCTGGAAGACGCGCGGGTGGATGTGCCCGCCGATTTGCGGCAGGCGATGCTGGACCGGTATTGCGCGGATATGGGGCCGGGGGAGACAGCGGATTTCATGGCGTGGTACCGGGTGATGGCGACACAGTTCCATTGCCGCATTATTGGTCAATGCATTCGCTGGGCGGTACGAGACAATAAAACCCGGTATTTGGCGCTTATGCCTCGCGTGGCCGGATATATCCGTGAAGGGTTGAAAGACCCGGTGCTGGCCCCGCTGGCCATATGGTGCCGGGAACAGGGGCTGGATTTCAGCAAGGTGGACGGGTTTGATATTCAGGCGATCCGGCCTTTGATAAGGCCGGATGCGTTCTAAATGATTTGTGATCAACAGACGGAGAGAATTTGAGAACTGTTCTTATCCCGGAGGTTGAGGAGAAGAAGGTTGAGGAGAATTGGGACGGCAACTCGAAGCCATGCCGCCATTGCTATAAAATGACATGATTGCTGTACAGGTCTGAGTTCCATCTTTTGATGGATATTCGTATACATATACAGGGTAAGCATATTGATTGTCAGGATTCACCAATACAGCGTAAGGCTTATATTGTGGAAGGGTTTCATAAAAATAATCAGCAGCATTTGCCGCCCCACAAAAGGCCGCGCCACAAATTGAAGCAGCCAAAACATATCCGCCAAAAGTTGATGTCGTCATCACAATCTCCTGTTTTCAGAACAGGGAATTTTTATACATAAAGTATAATCGCCTGTCAAATTTTTATCATTGTGCAAATACATAATATTATTTCTATTTTTAATAATGTAACTATATATGACCGTTAATAGTAAAAAATTCATCGTGTTATTTTTATGAAAAACAACTCATAAGGTGATCCTTAAATTATAGTTAAGCCCATAATTATCCGAACACTTTTTATACGGTCACCCTCCGGCCTGACCGGAGGATGACAGGGTGTTTATGTATCAATAATTATGGGCTTAGCTATAAAAAATACAAAATCCTTTCTATCTCTTTAAATCCTGTGCTTTTATCGCGTTTAAAGGAGTATCGCCATGTCCATTATCGCCGACCGTCTGAGCCGTATCCAGTCGCCTACTATTGCCGTGACCACCAAGGCTGCCGAGTTGAAGGCTGCGGGGCGGGATGTAATTGGCCTTGGGGCGGGGGAGCCGGATTTTGATACGCCGGATTTGTGAAGGAGAGGGCGCGTCGCAGGTCATCAAGGGCGGGCAGACGAAATATACGGCGGTGGACGGGACGCCGGAGCTGAAGAAGGCGATCTGCGCGAAGTTCGAGCGGGAGAACCATGTGAAATATGAGCCGTCGCAGGTGACGGTGGCCAATGGGGGAAAGCAGGTGCTGTATAACGCGCTGATGGCGACGCTGAATCCCGGGGATGAGGTGATTATTCCGGCGCCGTACTGGGTGTCCTACCCCGACATGACGATTCTGGCGGAAGGGACGCCGGTGTTTGTGGAATGCCCGGAGAGCAAAGGGTTCAAGCTGCAGCCTGCGGATCTTGAAAAGGCCATCACGAAGAAGACAAAATGGCTGATCCTGAATTCTCCGTCCAACCCGACGGGGGCGGCGTATACCAAAGAGGAAATGAAGGCGCTGACCGATGTGCTGATGAAGCACAGCCATGTCTGGGTGATGACGGACGATATTTACGAGCATCTGGTTTATGACGATTTCAAATTCCATACGGTGTGCGAAATTGAGCCGGGGCTGTATGACCGCACGCTGACCGTCAACGGCATGGCCAAAGCCTTTGCAATGACGGGCTGGCGCATTGGCTATGGCGCGGGGCCGAAAGACCTGATCAAGGCGATGGCGGCGGTTCAGTCGCATTCGACATCCAATCCGTGTTCGATTTCGCAAGCCGCGTCTGTGACGGCGCTGAACGGCGACCGCACATTCCTGAATGACTGGCGCAAGGCGTATAAGGAGCGGCGGGACCTGGTCGTCTCCATGCTGAACCAGGCGGACGGCATTACGTGCCACAAGCCAGAAGGTGCATTTTATGTGTACCCGTCCTGCGCGGGCGTGATCGGGCGCGAAACGCCGGACGGCAAAATCATCAAGACAGATAGCGATTTTGTCGCGTATCTGCTGGAATCCGAAGGCGTGGCGGCGGTGCAGGGCGCGGCGTTCGGGTTATCGCCGTATTTTCGCGTGTCCTATGCGACGTCTACGAAGGCGCTGGAGGAGGCATGCAGACGGATCCAGAAAGCCTGCGCGGCGCTGAAGAAGCGGGCGGCGGCTTAGGGCTTTTCGTTTGGGGTTTATAAATTACCGTCATCCTCCGGCTTGACCGGAGGATCTATACGATGTTGGGCCATTTCATGGATCCTCCGGTCAAGCCGGAGGATGGCAAAATTAAAATGTCGTGATGGATGATTTTGGTCCTGATTGAAAATTCAGGGTCAAGGTGCCAACTGACGTTGTTTTGACTCTAGCCGTGCGGTGTCGTTTGATGCGTTTGTCATTTGGGGCGGGGCTGAGGCCCAGCCAAGGCGTGCAAACAGCCAGCTTAATCGACCACTTTTGGGTTTTTCCAAAGCCGCTGGCAATCCAGGTTCAGAAGCCGGTTCCGAGATTGCAAACTGTATAACGTTTGATTCAACAGGCGCTTCTTCCACAACAGGCTCAGGCTCCTTAGGAATCAAAACTGGTTCATAACCCAGTTTCCGTGCAACGCGGCTGTATTTTTCCTCGCTCATGCGACCGAGGTGATAACAATTCTGAATCAGACCGAAGACAATGGGACGAATTTGATCCATGTGCCGTTCGGCAAGTTTATTGCAAAGAACTTCAAGTTTCTGGACGTTTTCTTTGCTGCCGTCAGTGATGTCATGCGAGGGCAGGAGCAAAGATTCTTCATAGTCTTCCGAGGACAGACAAGGATTGATTTCAAGGATATTGTCTTTGCCGATTAAGGACTCAATGGAGTCACGAAACACTGCCATTGAACTTGCATGCAGCATTTCCATTTGCTTGCCTTTTGCAATATTGCCGATAAGGCCGCGCGTTGTGTTGTAATCGATAATATCGTGCCTGATTTTGTCATTGTCGAGAACGCGGCCTGTTCCCAGGGTCACAAGCTTTATATTGACGTCCGGATGTTTGATTTTATATCCAATCGCGTCGGACACAGCTTTCAAAGGCGTATAGATCGTGGCAATGTCCGAGCAGACCGTGCCATCCTCCATTTTGTGATTTGGATAGGCAAGGGGGTTTGCAGTGCTGGCCATGACCAGATCCCAGACTTTGGGATCAGAAGGCGATATGATGCGTTTTGCATCCGGCGACATATCGAATGGGTCTTCGCGCCTTGAATAATAGGTGACAGGTGTATGCCTTGTTTCATCGTTAACCATGACATATACAGAGCCAAGGCATTCCGAAAGGCGCGTTTCGCCAAAAGTTCTGCGGTAGAAATCTTGCGCAACTTGGGCTGGATAAAAATAATCTTTTGTAAACTGCTTTTCTTTCAGTTTACTCAGCCCTATATACGCGCTGCGTGTGAACAGGTTTTTCAGGGACCGGCCAGAAGATCTGGCTTCAATCAAACGCACGATTTTATCCGTTTCAGGGGATAGAGATTCGCATAAAAACCTGATGCTGGCGCATGCAGAGATGACGGAATGCTTTTCCCGTTCCGAAAACCATCGTTTGTTTGCAATTTTTTCAATCGTCGCAACATTGACTGGCAACTGCGGATCGCTTCCAAACAGCGGGTGCGACTTTATGCGGTTACATGCTCTATTAATGTTTTCGATCTGGAGATGCTCGGATTCCAGCGGATCAAGCTTGTCGCTAATTGTATGGATCAGCTGAGTGCCGAACATCCGTGCTATTCGCCGCTTAATAAACGGAAAAAAAAGCGATATCTGTTCCAGAAAATGTTGCTTGCTCATTTTGCCGGATATTTTCTGTTTGGCAGGATCGTCAGGCGACGGAATGCTTGTTCCGCATGTAGCAATTGTGCCTCCAGACGCGCCTGTTTTACTTTGAAAAAGTACGGAAATGGATTCCTCAGCAAGATCTTCAAAAACTTCTATAAGCGCCGTTGGCAGACTGGCGAATACGCCACCGCCGGGGATGTCCAAGATATAGATCGTACGTTGGGGTTTTGGGCTATTTACTGCCGGAGCCATTGTTTCCCCATCCCTGAATTCATTTACGTACATTGCGTACTCAGTTTTTGTTTTTTGAAAGGCTAGCGCATCGGCGCATGACTGTCATGCGCAAAATATTGTGCTGCGCATATGGCTATAATTTTACCGGTCCGCTTCCTGGTCGTGCACGGCGGTGCGGTCCTGGCCGCGCAAATCGCGGAAGAAGGAGAAATATTTGCGGGTGCGGCGGATCATGCTGTCCTGCTCCTCCTGTCTTTGATCCCGGCGATTCACAAGGATATGGCAGAGTTGTTCGAAGCGGTCTTTATGCTCCTCCATCATCGCCTCGGCGAAGTCGCGCAGGCGCTTCAGGTTTTCCGGCGTGGCGTCATCGATCTGCGTGCTGGGAATATCGAGGGGATTTTCATATCCGCTCATAGCGCGGTTAAAAGTGAACAGATTGTCGCCCATGCTGTCTTCAAAGTTATCCATCAGCGCCGATTCGGAGGCGTGGAAGAAGATGTTGATGAGCGGCAGGTCATTGGCGGGATCAACCACGCCCAGCGGGCCGAAGCGGTTCCAGGTTTCTTTTTTGATGGAACGGTTGGTGTGGCCGGTGCCGAGCACGATCATGATGGGCGTATGATCCGCCGGAATGTGTTGCCGGACCGCGCCGTGATAGCTGACGCAGGGATTATCGAACATGTTGCCGTCAATCGCGGCAATACTGGATTTTTGGGTATCGCCCGGCCAGCGTATATCGAAAGTGTGGCAGGGGAAGTAGGTCGGCGCGGCGGTGGTGGCCATGATAGCGTCATACATCAACACGTCCGGCGCAGGGTTTATATGGGCCGCCGGTTCTTTTATGTTCTTCAGCCAGACGGCGTGGCCGCCAGGATCCAGAGACGATTTGCCTTCCGTGCCCGCGCTGGATTTTCCGTCGATGTTGTAGCAAGGGACAACCAGGCTGCGCAACGAATCTGAAAGCTTAGCATCGCCATATAAAGCCTTGAGCGAGCGCGATAAATGCGTTGGATCATAATGGCCGTGACGCATTAGCGACTGGAACTGGTTGATCTTCAGCGTGCGGTTGTTGACGTCATGCAGCAGGCCGCGCAGTTCGCGATACTGGTCGGGCGGGAAAATCTTGATGCCCTCACGCTCATAGAACCGCACCATGTGGCGCGCGCGGTACTTGGGAAGGGATGGATGGTCGGGCTGGCGGACGTTCAGGGCGGCGTTCAGGATCGCGCCTGTGGATGGACCTGTGAATACATCCACCATATCGACCATGCGCAGGCCGGTGACGTCTTCCAGCCGCGACATGAAATGCGCGGGGATCAGGCCGCGCATGCCGCCGCCGTAGTTAAAGAGAGTGACGAAGTTTTTAGTCATGAGTTATCAGTCGTGAGTTATAAGGAGCGAATAAGTCCGTTGAGCATTTTTGTGATTTCGTCATATTCATTATCAAGAGCAAGCCATTGTTCATAATCCAAATAATGCAATTCAAAGCAAAATTGCAGCCAGACTTT
>JBGAQU010000034.1:0-25270 GCA_044220535.1 Alphaproteobacteria bacterium
AGAACAACAGCCACGTGATCGAGCCGGATGAATGGAGAGAAGCCTATATCCAAAGCCGCCTGCCGGAAGCTGCGAAGCAGTACCGGTATAACAATTAAGGGGTGTGAACCTTGTAATGAAAAGCCCGGCGAAAGCCGGGCTTTTTTTATATTTATAGGTTAGTCGTCATCCCGGCGAAGGCCGGGATCTATGCGATTATGCGGCCAGGATCAAAGGCGATAAAAGATGATAGAGTGCGCTCTACGATCATTATCGCCTTTTGTGATGCTGAGAGAATGTATGGATCCCGGCCTTCGCCGGGATGACGATTTTATAAATGCAAAAAAGCCGCTCAAATGAGCGGCTTTTTGTTAATCCGAGGCAAACCTTAGTTCGCGGAATCCTGGATTTTCTCGCCAGCGCGTTCGGTGTCCTCGCCGACGCCGTGCCAGGTGTTGCTGCAGCCGCTGACGGCTACGCCGGCCAGAAGCATCAGGCAGACAGCGATGTGTAATTTGGAAAGTTTCATTGGTCGTCCTCCGTAGGTTGGTTAAAAACAGTTGATAAACGTGTTGAGAAGCGCAGCGGTTCCATTACTGATGCAGATATTTTCCTGCAAACAATCCGGCAATCGCGGCAGCGGCGAGGGTGGTTTTGGGATAGTCGCGCATGGGGCCTTCCAGTTCTTCTTCCATCGCACTCAGAAGTGTCTGGATCATGCCGGCCATATCATCACTATGGTGCAGTGCGCGGCGGCGTTTTTGACGCGATGTCAGAACACGCGCGATCAGGCCGCATAGGCCGGCCAGCACAAACAGTACAAGCGTGGTATAAAGCGCGGCTTCGACAGGCAAACGCTCCTGACTGATGATCCAGAGGTAGAAAGCATAGGCAAGGAACGGTATCCCCGTTACGGCCAGAAGGCCGGACAGTCCATAAAGGACAAGTCCCGCCTTCGTTTCGGGCTGCGTCCGCATGCGTGCGACCAGCAGCCCGTTGATGACCATTTCCTTGATTAACGGGGAAACGTTCATTCGCTTAACCTCTCCGGCCCAGCAGAACGCTGGCGACGATACCGGCTGCAAAAGCCAGGGCAACGCTTTGGGTCGGGTTGGATTTCACGCGTTTTTCAAGATCGCTCAGGCTTTTCAGACCGGCGTCCTGAATATCCTCATATCCTTCACGAGCGCGTTTTTTGAGGTATTTCGCTTCATGACGGCCTTCTTCCATGATCTGGTCTTTCAGGTTGGCCATGTCTTTTTTGACATCATCGCGCAGGGTGCGCAGTGCTTCGTTGATCGCGCCCAGATCTGCATGGTTGTCGATCACTTCGAGTTTGCCTTTCGTCATAACGGGTCTCCTTGAATTTGTGTGTATGTATAGGGCAAACGCAGCGAAGCGGATAGGGTTCCCTGCCATTTCATACAGATGCACGAATTGTTAATGATTAGCTATATTCAGGGTTTCCACAGAACATATAGCCGACGCCGCGGATCGTCTTGATAATGGCGGGGGATTTGGGATCGTCCTGCAATTTTTTACGGATCCGGGCGATCTGGATATCGATGGCGCGGTCATAGGCGTCAAAATCTCCCTCCCGGGTCAGTTCGAACAGGTATTCCCGGCTTAAGGCGCGGTTGGGGGAGAGAAGCAAAGCCTCCAGCAGCTTGAACTGGCCGGTGGTCAGCAGGGCAGAACTATGGTCGGGTTCATACAGCTGGTATTGGCTGCGGTCCAGCACCCAGCCGTTGAAGGTGATTTTTTCGGCCTTGCCGCGGGTCTGTTCGGGCGATGCGGCGACTTCGTTATCCGTGTTCGCGCGGCGCAGGACGGCCTTGATCCGTGCCGATAATTCCCGCATTTCATAAGGTTTTCCAAGATAATCATCCGCACCCATTTCCAGGCCGATGATACGGTCGGTGGTGTCACCCTTGCCACTAACCACGATAATGGGGGCGGTGGTCAGCTGCCGGACCTTGCCCATCAGATGCAAGCCGTCTGTATCGGGCAGGATTAAGTCCAGAAGAATGACGTCCGCCTTGCTGGCGCCCAGTTTTTCCAGCATTTCATCACCATTTCCAGCGCTGATGACCTTATAGCCTTCGCCTTCCAGATAGTGGCGCACCACGATCTGGAGATTGGCGTCGTCATCGACAGCTAGGACGGTCGCTTTGGGCACACTGTAATCCTTTGAAATCACGAGTCTTAAACTATATAGGGCGATTGCTACAAAAATGAAACAAACTTTTTCCTTACTGAAACCTTCCCGACAAACGCAGGACACAGCCAGGACGTACATTCAAAAGGATATACGGGAGGTGTCGCCATGTTTGCACAAACGGAACTTGTTAAGGAAATGGGCAATCTGCGGAAATTCGCATTGCGCCTGACCGGCAATACCAGCGATGCCGATGATCTGCTGCAATCCACGGTGCTGCGCGCCATAGAGAAGCAGGATTATTTTGAACCCGGCACGCAACTGTTTAAATGGACGTCGAAAATCATGTTCAACCTGTTCGTGTCTGATTACCGCCGCAAAAAGAAATTCGAGACTCGATACGATCCGGAAAGCTTCCTGAGCACCGCTTCTATTGAACCGGTTCAGGAAGCCCAGGCGGAATTGCGCACGGTGAGAGAAGCGATGACATGTCTGTCGGAAGAACATCAGGACATCCTGGATATGGTCTGCGTTCAGGGTAAACGCTATCAGGAAGTGGCGGACGATCTGCAAATTCCTGTCGGTACGGTGCGGTCACGTCTTTCACGGGCACGCGAGCAGTTGCAACTGATCCTTGATCATAAAGGCAGCGAGTCTGCGGCGATTATCGCAGAGCATGACAGTGCGGGCATGCTGGAAAGCGTGTTTGCTTAAATCAAAATGTTTAATAAAAAACACCGGAAAATTTTCCGGTGTTTTTTTTGTTGTTGTGTTGTTTTAGATCGGGGGGCGACGGCCACGGATAACGCCTGCTGCTGCAGCGATAACGAACAGGATCAAAAAGACCACGAACAGGATTTGGGCCATTTGGGTCGATATGGCGGCAACGCCGCCAAACCCCAAAAGACCCGCGATGATTGCGACCACCAAAAACATAAGGGCCCATTGTAACATTGTATTTCTCCTCGTTTTTTATCTCTGATAAATCAACGCGGGGCTGTAAATAAGGGTTCCTTACGGAGCTATTGTTACATTTACGAAACAATTCTGGAACCAAATCCATGGCTGTTAAGTTTGTATTGCAAGTCCACGATCAAAAAGGCTTTTTGGCTTAAAGTCCGGGAGAGAACCGCGTGATAGCAGAATTGGAGTCCAGGGCGGGATTAAAAGAGATGAAAAGCAGAATCATTAATGATCTTGATATTCAGGCCCTTGTGGACAATGAACTGGACCCCGTCGCCAAAAAAGAAGTCATGGCCGCCGTTCAGAGCAACCATACGCTCCGTATGCGATATGAGCAGTTGCTGATGCAAAAGCGGTTGATCATGAGCATATTCGGCGGTGATGAGGGCCGCAGCCTTCACTAGGCTGAAGGACCATTGCCCAGCTTGTAGTAATCCCGGTACCATTTCACAAATTGACGGATGCCGGTTTCAATCGACGTCGATGGCTTAAAGCCGATCGCAGCGTTCAATGCGTCGATATTGGCGCAGGTGGCGGGGACATCGCCCGGCTGCATCGGCAGAAGGTTTTTCTCCGCCTTCATGCCGATTTCTTTTTCCAGCGTTTCGATCATAGCCATCAGTTCGACCGGGCTGTTGTTCCCGATGTTATAGACGCGCCAAGGGGCAAGGCTGCTGGCCGGGTCCGGCTTCGCGCCATCCCAGTCGGGGTTGGACGCGGCGGGCAGATCGACCAGCCTTGAGACGGCCTCCACAATATCCTGCACATAGGTGAAGTCGCGGCGCATTTTGCCGTAGTTATAGACATCGATGGGGCGGCCTTCATAGATCGCCTTGGTGAACAGGAACAGCGCCATGTCCGGGCGGCCCCAGGGGCCGTAGACGGAGAAGAAGCGCAGGCCCGTGGTCGGCAGGCCGTAGAGATGGGAATAGGTATGCGCCATCAGCTCATTGGCCTTCTTGCTGGCGGCATAAAGGCTGACCGGGTGGTCGACATTGTGGTGAACGGAAAAGGCTTCGGCCTTGTTCGCGCCGTAGACGGAGCTGGAGGAGGCATAGACCAGATGTTTAATCTTGTGATGGCGGCACGCTTCGAGGATGTTCATAAAGCCGTCGATATTAGAACTGGTATAGGCGTAGGGGTTGGTTAAGGAGTAACGCACGCCGGCCTGGGCCGCCAGATTGACGACAGCGTCTGGTTTGAAATCCTTGAAGGCTTTGTCCAGGGTTTCACGGTCGTTCAGATCGGCTTTCAGGAAGGTAAAATTCTTGTAAGGCTCCAGTTGCTTCAGGCGGCCTTCCTTCAGCGTGACATCGTAATAGTCGTTGACGACGTCATAGCCGAGCACATCCCGCCCGGCCTCGCACAGCCTGCGGGCCAGATGGTAACCGATAAACCCGGCGGTGCCGGTGACGAGGATGCGCTGGAACATGGGAAGGTTATGGCAGATATTTTATTTGCGTGGAATATCCGGTTTGTCTGATTCCTCAGATTCTTTAAGGAAATTAAATTTGGTAAGCTTGAACTGAGAGAAATCATATTCTGAAAGGTCGGCATTTTCTAAGAAATCTATAGCCTCCCGATCTGTCTTTAATTCAGGTATTTTTTTGTTCATCCAATTATTCTCTTCATATAGTCGTGATTTGACATCATATATTAAAGGTATAAAATCCAAAACAGTTGGATCGAAGGAGAATTAGTATGTCAAATCAAAATCCTCAAGTGTTGCCTGGACATCCTGGTGATTTTCTTAAGCTTTGGCTTATGCCAGCGCAATCGCTCGATGCGCAGTCTTTGTCATCTAAAACCGGCATTCCGGAAGCGACAGTCATAGCAATTATGGATGGGAATGAAGACATAACGCAGGATATTGCGGGCAAGCTTGTATCCGTTTTCGGCCATGCGGCAGAAACTATGTACAGAATGCAGACGGAATACGACATTTATAAGGATGAGGGTCGTATAGCATCTTCTCAGGAATTGCCTGTATTAAACCCGTAATTCTGATTAAAGGCTCCAGTATTCGTACCCTTTAAAATCGCCAGGTTCGAAGGCGGATTTGACGTCGATAAAGATGCCGCCTTTGCGTAAATGGCGTTTTAAACCGTCCGCCTTGCCTTCGAGATAGGCGCGGTGGGAGACGGCGAGGATCAGGACGTCCAGATCTTTAAAGGCGTCGAGTGACGTGGGGGTAAAGCCATATTCTTCATGGGCTTCGTCGTGATCGGCGACGGCGTCGTGAACTAAAGGGGTAATTCCGAAGCTTTTTAGTTCATTTATGATGTCCGGAACCTTGCTGTTGCGTAAATCTGGAACGTTTTCCTTGAAAGTAAGGCCTAAAATGCCGATTTTTGCCTGTTTTACTCCTGTTCCGGAGGTAATAAGCAGTTTTACGGCCTTTTGGGCGATGGTTGCGCCCATATTGTCGTTGATCCGGCGGCCCGAAAGGATGACTTCCGGGTGATAGCCTGCCTGTTCGGCGCGGGCGGTCAGGTAGTAGGGATCGACGCCGATGCAATGACCGCCGACGAGACCGGGGGTGAAGGGCAGGAAATTCCATTTGGTCCCGGCGGCGCGCAGGACTTCGGCGGTCCGCAGGCCGAGGCGGTCGAAGATCAGGGCCAGTTCGTTCATCAGGGCGATGTTGACGTCGCGCTGGATGTTTTCGATGACCTTCGCGGCTTCAGCGACCTTGATGGAGGCGGCACGGTGAAGGCCAACCTCAATGATTTTGTCATAGACGCCCGCCACACGGTCAAGGGTTGCGGCGTCCTCGCCCGAGACGATCTTGGTGATTTTTTCCAACGTGTGCAGCTTGTCGCCCGGGTTGATGCGTTCGGGGGAATAGCCGAGCTTAAAGTCGATGCCCTGTTTCAGGCCGCTGATTTCCGCCAGGGCCGGGCCGCAGACATCTTCGGTGACGCCGGGATAGACGGTCGATTCAAACACGACCACATCACCTTTTTTCAGGACCTTGCCAACGGTGCGGCTGGCGGACAGGACGGGTTTCAGATCCGGCTGCTTGTTGGTGTCGATAGGGGTGGGGACGGCGACGATGAAGAACGTGCAATCCCTGATATCGTCCGGGTTGGCGGTAAAGCGCAGTCTGGTTTTTTTCAAGGCTTCGGTTTCAGCCTCGCCGGTGGAATCCTCGCCTTTTTTCAGGGCGTCGATGCGGCTCTGGCGGATATCGAACCCCCAGACCGTGTCGAATATCCCGGCCAGCGCCAGCGCGACCGGCAGGCCGACATATCCCAGGCCGATCACGGCGATTTTTTCACTCATCAGTCCAAGCCTTTCAATACGCTGCCCTTGGTACGATTTTTTGTTGCCGGATTCAAGTGTTACGGGCATGGGCGGTTGCGGATTCGGGGTGGGTTTGATATTGAATGCGCCATGGACCAGCAGGACATCAGCATCGACTTTTTCCGGAACGGCGCGCTGCTGGTCGATCCGCTGGCTTTTGAGGCGGAAAAACGTGCCTGGCCGCTGCCGCCGACTTTGCCATCGGCGATATATGACAAAATCGTTGTTTTTTGGTTTGCGGAGATTGCCGCTAATACAGGCGGCATGGGCGATCTGCTGCGGCCCTTGTTCGGTCTTGCGGGGCTGGCGGCATTCAATCTGTATTATCAGAAGCTGGCGGCGTGTCAGCGCGCGACCCCGCACCCGGCCATCCGGCTGGATGAAACGAAGCCGTTCAGCTATGTCGGCCATGGCGTGGCGGCGCGGCACGGCGGCACGGCGAAAGAATGGCTGGCGGCCTGGGGGCAGAAATTGTTGATCCGGCTGATGCCGCTGAGCGGGCGCAGGCCGAGGCTTTATTTTTCCGGCAATCTTCTGGTGGAGTGCGGGCGGTTTGCGCCGGTCTATCGCCTGCGCTGCATGGACGGCATCCGGAACGTGTTCAGGAAAGATCCTAAGGGAGAAGATCAGGCGTTGCTGGAGGCGATGATTGCCCGGTTCGCAGCGCATATCAAAAACGTGGCGATGGAGTTCGGTACGGAGTCACGGCCTGAGGATCTGGAGCAGCTGGTCAAGGTGTTCCGGACCTGGTTGTTTGAGGCGTATTCGGATGCAGAGGCGCTGGAGATGCTGACGCGCGGCGTGACGTTTGACTGTGTCGAGGGCAGCCTGTCGTCGCGCCTGCCCTGCCTGCTGGGCGTCACGGCGGTGCGTCATGGCGGTGAGGCGCATTCCACCTGCCACGGCGAATATTTCCAGACCATGAACATGGCGGACACTGCCACCATTCTGAACGCCAGCGTCTTTTGGGCGCCGACGCCCGCCATCGGCGAGGATTGCCGGGAAAGCCTGTCCAAGCTGCCCGCGGGTATGAAGGCAGGCGCGATTGACAGCCTGAACCTGGATGTCGCGAAGCCGTACCGGGACAAATATATCGGGGCGCAACCGCCGAAAGAGATCAAAACGATCCTGATCCTGGCGCGGCATGTGCCGGTCCATTATTCGGCGGATTACACGCTCGATTTTCCCTGCATCATCGATTTCTACGCGCAGTTGACGCGTATCCTGTGCGATGCCGGATATGACGTGATCTTCAAGGCGCATCCGGAATCGTTGTGGCGGCATTTTGACAAGGTGATTGATCCGCGCGCAAAGGTGGAATGGAAATCGTTCGAGCGGGCAGGGCTGAAATTCGACGCGGTGATCATGGACAATATGACCAGCACGGTTGTTCCCGACCTGATTGCGCGGCCCGTGCATTTATTCATTCTGGGCGATGAATGGAATGACCGGTCGCTGTCGTCCCGCCAGAAACAGTTTTTCGATACGCATGCAAGACGGCTGGGCGCGGAACTGGGTGAAGACGGTTTTTACAAGATGGATAAAGCGTTTATACTGCAATGCTTGAAAAACCCTGCAGCGCCGGACGCGTCCAGGATCGACCAGTTTTATGGGACCGTGACGCCATGACAACCAGCCCAAGCGAAAAACAAAAAGAGACGGCGCGTATCGATCGTGGGCAGGTCAGTCTTGTGCCGTTTACAGAGGATTTTCTGACTCCGGTTTATGTCGGCTGGCTGAACGACGCCGAGGTGGTAAAGTACAGCCGTCAGCGATTTTCGACGCATACGGAAGAAAGCTGCTACAGCTATTTGGAGTATATGAATAAATCCGGTGATTTCTTTCGTGCCATACTGGACCGGAAGTCGGGGCGGCATATTGGCAATATCTCCGCCTCCATCGACCGTCAGAACAGCGTTGCGGATATCGCGATCATGATCGGGGAACGCGCGGTCTGGGGTAAGGGCTATGGCCTTGATGCATGGACGGCGGCGATGGAATATCTGCATAATGAACTTGGTGTTCGCATGGTGACGGGCGGATGCATGGCGACCAATATGGGCATGATGCGTGTCATGGAAAAAGCCGGAATGAAACCATATTACACTCGTTCGGGATATTTCCTGGATCAAGGGCAGGCAATCGACAGTGTGCATTATGTCAGCGTGCGGACGAAATGAGCTACACCCGCAAAAAATCGAAAATCTTCGGCAGCGCGATCCATATCGTGGGGGAGTCGTTCCGGCTGTATCCATGGCGCAGCACGACGGTGATCCTGTCCATCGTCCTGTCGGGGCTGGCGGAATCGCTGGGCCTGCTGACCATGCTGCCGGTGATCAACCTGGCGATGGGGGAGCATGGGCTGGGCGCTGCGGCGGCGGTGCCTTCGAAGTTTGAGGACGCGCTGACGGGATTTCTCAACACATTCGGCCTGTCGCCGACTTTGGCGGTGTTGCTGGGCCTGATTGTCATCGCGATGGTTTGCAAGGGGCTGCTGCTGCTGGCGGCGAAGACGCATGTCGGGTATGTGACGTCGCATGTCGCGACGCATCTGCGGCTGAAGCTGATGCGGGCGCTGTTGTCCGCGTCCTGGCTGCATTTTATTGAAAGCCCTTCAGGACGGTTTGGCAATGCGTTGAGCACGGAGGCGGCGCGGGCGTCGTCATCCTACATGGCCGGGTGGTATATGATCGCGTCGATGGCGCAGATCGTTATTTTCCTGAGCGTCTCCTTCATGCTGTCGCCGCAGGTGTTCCTGGCCGGGCTGGTCGTGGGCATTTTCGTGGCGTTCTGCCTGTCCTGGACCATCCGCATCGCGCGGCAGGCGGGGATCAAGGAAACGCATCTGATGAACGATCTGGTGTCGCGCCTGACCGACCATTTGAGCGGCATCAAGCCGTTGAAGTCGATGGGGCTGGAAAAACTGCTGCTGCCGTTTATGGAGGAGGACGCGAAAGGCCTGCGCTCGACGCAGCGGCATCAGGCGTTTGCCTTCGCCGCACAGAGTTCGCTGCCGGAGCCTTTGCTGGTGTTCTTTATGGCGTTCGGGCTGTATGGCGCGTTGCGCTATAGCACCATTGAATTGCCGCATCTGTTTATCCTGGCGGTGTTTTTCACCCGCATCATGGCGCGGATGTCGGAGCTGCAAAAATATTACCAGATGCTGGCATCGACCGAGAGCGCGAACGCGTCCATCAACACTGCCATCCGCGACGCGGAAGAGTCGGCGGCGCTGGACCGGGCGGACGGGGCGGCGTATGCGCCGCTGCAAAAGGAAATCCGGTTCGACCATGTGCGGTTCGGGTATGGCGGGCGGGTTTTGTTTGACGATATCAGTTTTGCCATCCCGGCCCATCGCCTGACCACGCTGTACGGCCCGTCGGGCAGCGGCAAGACGACGCTGGCGGATATGGTGTCCGGCTTGCTGCGGCCGCAGGGCGGGGAGATCTGGCTGGATGATATCGCCTATAGCCGCCTGGACAAGAACGCGCTGCGCCATTCGATTGGTTATGTGCCGCAGGAGGTGTTCCTGTTCCATGACACGCTGATGAACAATATCACGCTGCGCGATTCCAACGTGACGGAGGCCGATGTCTGGCAGGCTTTGGAGCGGGCGGATGCCGCCGGGTTTGTCAAGAATCTGGAACAGGGGTTGCAGACCAATATCGGCGAACGCGGGGCGCGGCTGTCCGGCGGGCAGCGGCAAAGGGTGATGATTGCCAGGGCTTTAGTCCGTAAGCCGCGCATCCTGATCCTGGATGAGGCGACCACGGCGCTGGACCCCGCGACCGAAAAAATGCTGTGCGCAACGATCAAGGCGCTGGCGCGTGATACGACAGTTATTGCCATATCGCATCAACCTGCGATAAAAGAGATTTCCGACCATGTGATCGACATGGCGAAGCTTGATTAGGTTTTACTATGAGCGGACATTTATAAAGAAAAAGAAATAACTACAAAGCTAAACAGAGCACGCAGAGAAGAATCATTTTTATTTTTTCCTCTGCGTGCTCTGTTTGGCTCTGTAGTTAAAAATCTTCTTATTCGTGCTTATTTGTGTTCATTCGTGGTAGGAATTTTTAGGAGGACGATGATGACCGCCAATGTATTGAAGAACAGCAACCCCGACGACCTGGCCCTGCATGGCGGGGAGAAGGCGGTGCGGGAGCCGATTGTTGAGTACAACACGATTGGCGATGATGAGAAAAAGGCCGCGATCCGGGTTCTGGATTCAGGGCTGCCGCTCTCCGGTTTCCATGGCAGCGCGCGGCCGACGTTTTTCGGCGGGCCGGAAGTGCTGGCGCTGGAGAAGGAATGGAATGCGCTGTTCGGCACCAAATATGCGGTGTCGATGAATTCGGCGACGTCCGGCCTGTATGCGGCGATGGGCGCGATCGGGCTGGGGCCGGGTGATGAGGTGATCGTTTCGCCGTATTCCATGTCGGCATCCGCCACTGCGCCGCTGGTCTGCGGCGGCATTCCGGTGTTTGCGGATATTGACCCGGATTATTTCTGCATGTCCGCCGAAATCGTCGAACCGCTGATCACGCCGAAAACTAAGGCAATCCTGACTGTCAATATCTTCGGGCATCCGGCGGATCTGCACGGGTTGCGCAAGCTGGCGGACAGGCATGGCCTTTATCTGATCGAGGATAACGCCCAGGCGCATCTGGCCGAGGATAACGGCGCGAAGGCCGCTACAGTCGGGCATATCGGGATTTATTCCCTGAATGTCCACAAACATATCCACAGCGGCGAGGGCGGCGTTTGCGTGACGTCCGACGAGTTTCTGGCCAAGCGCCTGCAGCTGATCCGCAACCACGGGGAAAACGTGACCGACTGGATCGGGATGGACGACCTCTCCAACATGATCGGCCAGAATTACCGCCTGACGGAAATCAGCGCGGCAATCGCGCGGGCGCAGCTGTCCAAAATCAACGACCGGGTCGAGCGCGTGGAAAAAATCTGCGCGAAGCTGACCAAGGGCATTGAAGGCCTGAAAGGCCTGACGCCGCCGAAGGTGCGGAAAGGGTGCCGCCATAATTACTATATGTGGTCGGTGAAATATGACGAGGCCGCGTTTAACGGCCTGCCGCGCAAAAAATTCGTCGAGGCGCTGAAGGCCGAAGGCCTGCCGCTGGCGGAAGGATACGTGCCGCCGATCTACCGCCTGCCGCTGTTCCGGCAGCGCATGGGGCTGGGGCGCGACCACTTCCCCTATAATTTGACCGACCGCAAGTACGATGGTGCGTTGTGCCCGGTGACGGAGCGGATGCATGAGAAGGAATTGTTCCAGTACCAGCCGGTATCCTGGGACCCGTCTGAAGAGCAGGTGGATCAGATGATCGCCGCGTTTCATAAGGTGCATAAGGCGGCGGTTGAGGGGCGTCTGGCTTAATCAATCATCGTCATCCCGGCGAAAGCCGGGACCCATGCGCTGGTTGGGCTGGGAATAAAAGGCAGTTTATCTTCAGCCGTTGGTGGAGGGGAAATATTGTATGGGTCACGGCTTTCGCCGGGATGACGACAGGACAAAGATGTGCGGTATTGCTGGCTACTATTCCGATAAACCTTACGATCCGTCCGTGCTCGACAACATGGTGCAGGCATTGTTGCATCGCGGGCCGGATGCGGCCGGGTTTCACCGGGCCGGGCCGTTTCAGGGGGGGATGCGGCGCTTAAGTATCAACGGGTTGCTGAACGGCAACCAGCCGCTGTACAGCCCCGACCGTTCGCTGGTGATGTTTTATAACGGCGAGATTTATAATTACCCGCAGCTGAAGAAAGAACTTGAGGCGAAGGGGTATTCCTTTAGCACCGGGTCGGATGGCGAGGTGATTTCCTATCTGTTCGAGCAGATGGGGCCGGCCTGTTTCGAACTTCTGGACGGCATGTTCGGCATCGCGCTGTGGTCGGAAAAAACGAAAAAGCTATATCTGGCGCGCGATATTCCGGGAGAGAAGCCGCTGTATTACGCGCGCCTGCCCGGCGGCGGGATTGCGTGGGGGTCGGAGCTGTGCGCGTTGAAACAGCATCCGGGTTTAAAGCTGGAACTGAACCGGCAGGCGGTGTGGGATTTCCCGACCTTTCTTTGGGTGCCGGAGCCGGAGACGGTTTACCGTGACGTGTTTATCCTGCCGCGTGGGCATTACCTGGAATTTGACGGGCGCGATGCCAAAATCGTCAAAATCGAAAACCGGTTCAAGCCTTACATAATCGAAGCGACGGATAGCTGGGACGATATCGTCGGCAAGACGCGTTCTCTTGTTACAGAAGTCGTGAAAAGCCGGTTGCTGGCTGATGTGCCTGTGGGTGCTTTCCTGAGCAGTGGCCTTGACAGTTCCATCGTCGATACGATTGCACAGCAGGAGCTTGGGAACCTGACGACGTTTTCCATTGGGTTTCATGCCGACGCGGTGGACCCGTATGAAGGGCATGCGGATGAATCGGCGGAGGCCGCAGCTTATGCGAAGCAGATCGGCGCGACGCATCATCTGCTTCGCGTGACGGCGAATGAATTCAGAAACAGCCTCGGCGCGTTTGTCGACCATGCGGGGCAGCCCTACGCCGTGTCGTCGGGCCTTGGCGTCATGCACGTGGCAAAGGCCGCGCGGGCGCAGGATATCCGCATTCTTCTGTCCGGCGACGGGGCGGATGAAACATTCGGCGGGTACGGCTGGTACAAGCATCTGAACCATCCGGCCTTGAGCCATCCGAAACCGGCGCAGGGTGTCGTGTCCATGCACAGCATGGGGATGAAGACGGAGGAGTATCTGGCCGCGATGGGCGCCTATCCCGGCCCGCTACGCGCCTGGGCCTGGCATTATTACGCGGCGGAGGCGGAGAAGGCGTCGCTGTTCGCCCTCGACCTCGCGGAAGGGGCGGAGACGTCGATCCGGGTGTTTGAACGATACAAGCCGGAAGCCGACTGGGCGCCGGAGGATTTTATCCGGCAGGATCGTGCATGCTATCTGCCGTTTGAAATGATGCCGAAGCTGGACCGTATGACCATGGCGCATTCGGTGGAAGGCCGCGCGCCGCTGGTCGCGCCTGCCATTTTGAATTTTGTGGAGGGGTTGAAGTTTGAGCATATGGTGCGCGGCGAGACCTTAAAGCCCGTTCTGCGCGAGGCGTTTTCCGGCCTGCTGCCCGAAAGCGTGTGGAAGCGCCCCAAGCACGGTTTCCGCGTGCCGATCGACCACTGGCTGAAAGGCGAGTGGAACGATCTGTTCGAACATACATTCTCCGGCGATTCAAAATTGAGCCGGATGGGGATGCTCGGCAAGGGCGCGGCAGATACGGCGCGCCGCATGCTGAATGACACCCACCGGNACCAGTTCTGCCGCTGTTCGGGCTGTTACACCGCCAACGAACAGTTCAAGCAACCGGTTTTGCTTGTAAATACTTAACTTGCTTCGCCTTTTTACCATTCGCCAACCTTAGATAAGACACCTTATCTAGGCCAGCCCCAAATCCATTATTCTCTCCTTCTGTCAATAATATTAATGAATCTTTTGTATTCTGTCAATTGAAATAAATAAAGCGCCGGATTTTGAAGCATCTTAATGATTATAATTATCTTGGATCAAGCTGCTTTTTGCCCGCCATTCGAGGGCTTTGCCGCGATAGATTTTCCTGCAGAACGCAAATCCGCAAACGCCTCATCCAGCCGCGCCACAATCCCCTTTTCACCGACGCGCAGCCAGTTGCGGGGGTCGTAAAGTTTCTTGAACGGGGTGCCGTCTTCGGGATCGATCTGGTATTTGAAGGCTTTCGGGTTTTCGGTCACGAACTTGCCGACGCTTTCGGCGAAGGCGAATTGCGTGTCGGTATCGATGTTCATCTTGAACACGCCATAGCCCAGGCTTTCCGCGATCTTGTCCTTCTCAGAACCTGACCCGCCGTGGAAGACGAGGTCGAGCGGGTTGGCGGCGGTGTTGTGCGTTTTTTGCACCAGCGCCTGTGAGTTTTTCAGGATTTCAGGGCGCAGCTGGACGTTGCCGGGCTTGTACACGCCATGCACGTTGCCGAAGGACGCCGCGACCGAGAAATGGCCGAGCGGGGTCAGCAGATCATAGGCTTTCAGCACGTCTTCCGGCTGGGTATAGAGTTTCGCGTTGTCCACGTCGTCGGAGCCGACGCCATCTTCCTCCCCGCCCGTGCAGCCCAGTTCGATCTCGATGCTCATATCGATCTTCGCCATGCGTTTCAGCAGGCGCGCGCATTCGGAGAGGTTAAAGTCGATGTCTTCTTCCGACAGGTCGATCATGTGGGAGCTGAAGAGGGGCTTGCCGGTTTCCTTATAGAACTTCTCGCCATGCTCCAGCATCGCCTCGACCCCAGAACCTTCGCTTGGAATGCATCGGGCATGCCTTTGCCAGCATAGAATTCGGCGCCGCCGTTAGACAGCTGCACGATCACATCCGCCTTGTTCTTGGCGGCGGCTTCCAGCGTGGCGTTGATCGTGCCGGTGCTGATGACATTGACCGCGGGCAGGGCGTAATGACCGTCCTTGCAGGCCTTGACAAGGGTCCTGTAATCCTTGCCGGTGACGACGCCGGGTTTAAGGGATGCGGTCATAAGAAAACTCCTGAAAAAACGCGGTAAAAACGAAACAGCACTATACCAGTGGGCATAGTGCTGTCAAATAACTGAAAGCAGTAAAAACCTTATTTCGGCGCGGGTTGGTCAAGACCGATCGAAGCAACATTTTGCACAGATCCGTGCCATTCGCCAAAACCGGGAACGGCCAGTTTTTCAAACTCTTTAAGAGTTTTCTCGCTCAGTGTCATACCCATCGTCAATCGTCCTTCTCTACAAACCCCAGTTCAATGAGGTTATTCAGTGCCCGGTTTTCGGTGGTGCTTGGACCGTGGTAGAGACCCTCAAATATTCGCTGGCGGCTGGCATCGTTGAGATCACCCACGACAGCGATGATTTTAGCGTCCCTCAGGGTCGGTTTATAATCACCAAACAGACTTATAAAACTATTCAGGAAGTTTTTCAAGCTTTCATGTGATTTCTCAAAAGAAACAAGGGCTAAATCAAGGTTTCGCTTGGCGTATCCGCACGTTTTAAGCTGGATTTCCCTTGCATCCTGGGCACTTGCAGTCCGTGTGATGCAGCCATGGTCATACAGCCATTCGATATCCCGTGTCAGGGCGGACTTGTTCAGGTCGAGGCGATCCATCACGCTGCTCTGGCTGGTTCCGGGATACTGGTCGATATCGGCCAGAATGATAGCCCGCCGAATGGGGGAGGACGGGTCGCCGCCCAGCGCCGCCACCAGATGGTCGATGACCATGCCGATCTGCTGGGCCTTGGTGGCGAGGACGTTCCGGGGCAGGTGTTTCATGGACGCGAATACTACACTAATTTTTGCTTTGCAGCATTTTTTCTCTGTCGTAGAGTTTTATATCATAAGTCTGGCATAAAATCTTAAAGGATCGATTATGACGTCAACAGCCCGGTTTTCCGCCGTTTCTAACCCTTCTAAAGCCGATTTTGAGGCCATGACGGCAGAGCAGCGCATCCGCCGGGGCCTGGCGGAGTATGGTAGCGGGCTGATCCTGACCACCAGCTTCGGCATTCAGTCGGCGGTGTTGCTGCATATGGCGACCCGGATCAAGCCGGACATCCCCGTGGTGTTTATCGATACCGGGCATCTGTTTGATAAAACCTATGTTTTTGCTGCCGAACTTTCGCAAAGGCTCAATCTCAATCTGCGCACTTACAGCCCCGCCCGGTCGGCGCGGTTCCAGCATGCATTGTTCGGCAATCGCTGGGAAACCGATCTCGATGCTTATCAGCGCGAAAACAAGATCGAGCCGATGGATCGTGCTGTTCGTGAACTGGGCGTGACAGCCTGGCTCTCAGGCCTGCGCCGGGACCAGAGCGAACGGCGCGGCACGCTGCCTGCTTTTGAAGTACAAGGCAACCTGTCCAAAATCTACCCCCTGATCGACTGGAGCAAGCGCGACATTCACCAATACCTGAAAGCGCATGATCTGCCCTATCACCCGATGCATGAGGAAGGCTATTCCTCAGTCGGCGACTGGCATGAGGTGGATACCAGGGGCGATGCGGTTCGGCAGGAATGCGGCCTGCACACGAAGTTTGTGCCAGATTACCAGATATAAAAAAATCATGGCTTTGGGCCAGGATTTTTTTATCATTTGGAGTCTAAAACAATGTCCCATCTAATCAATAATAACTTACAATTACTATAAAATTTAGGGGCTGAAGTAGCTAAGCCCGTCTAAAGGGTCTAAAAGATGGCTACGATGTACGAGCGCAAAAGCAGGCTGACGCCCCGTCAGCAAGGACGTCTAATCGAGTATTTTGTGGCAGGCGCGACGGCTCGCGCGGCAGCGGGTCTGGTTGGGGTTCAGCCGAACACGGCTATCCGTTTTTTCATGCGTCTGCGGCAGTTGATCGCCAGCAAGCTGCCGTCTTACGAACTGTCTGGTGAAGTCGAGGCTGACGAGAGTTATTTCGGCGGCGTCCGCAAGGGCAGGCGCGGCCGGGGTGCTGTGGGCAAAGTGGCGGTTTTTGGACTGTTAAAGCGGGGCGGCAAGGTTTATACAGCCATCATCCCAAATGCGAAAACCGAGACGCTGCTGCCGATCATCCAGGAGAAAGTTACCCCCGACAGCATCGTCTATACAGACACATGGCGAGCCTATAACGCACTCGATGTGTCCGACTTCCATCACTTGCGGATCAATCATTCGAAGCTGTTCGCAGACAAGCGGAACCACATCAACGGCATCGAGAATTTCTGGAACCAGGCCAAGCGCCATATGCGCATGTTCAACGGCATCAAACAGGATAATTTCTACTGGTTTTTGAAGGAATGCGAGTGGCGCTTCAATGGAGGCACCCATCAACAGTTGCTAACCCAATTAAAACATTGGTATAAATCAAACAAGCATTAGGGCTTAGCTACTTCAGCCCCAAATCACGAAGCGCATGAAGACTTCTTTAAAAGTAACCGCAGAGGCGCAGAGGACGCGAGAGAGAAGAAGTTTTTAACACGAAGATCACAAGACAATCACTGATCTTCTCTGCTTCGTGTTAGACTTTTTTTTGCCTGCGGCGCTTTCAACAATCCCGGTTATGTACATACTGATTGTCGTTGGTATTATAAAATTACTCTGACACGGATTTGATAGGGCGTATTTTTTAAGTATTTTTATAATTTCCTTGTTTCTGGTTTTGTATAAGCTGTATTGCAAAAGTTTCTATGGCTGGATAGCGCGCTTCCAGATCAGCGGAAGCTAAATCAAAGCTTTTTTGCCATATCTCGGAAACAATGGCAGCCACGTTTTTTGCGTCGATTTCACTATCATCAAGTTCCGATAGCGCTAAGGCGATGACTTCGGCCTCGGAGTCATATTCATCGTCATGGGCGCCAAAGCTTATGTAGCCTTCAAGATCGGATTCTTTTAAAAGCGATGCGATTGCACTAGATGATATTTTCATTTTTAAATACTTTTCACGATAAATTTTCATGGAAATGTGCTGTACTCGTTGCATGAAAATATGAATTCCGCTTCAGGCATGCTTTTAATACTGAAATAGTCATGAGAGGCACTCTCCTGGGCGGCTAATTTTGAGCAGATTTTAGCAAAAGAAAGGCATTCGGCTTTTGTAAGAAGCAGACGATTCCCTTCAATTTTATTCTCGTTTTCAAATCCAATATGCTTTGAAGGCGCAAAAATTCCGCCATTAAGTCTGCCGAAGTAAAGGCTGGCCGCTTTGTAGCAATCGGTATCCCCTATAATGAGGATGCAATTTTTGCAGTCTTTAAAATCGTAATAATATTTTGCTTTCAGCATTATCTTATCTTTCATTTTTTCAACAATAAGTTTATTTTTTACAGCAAGTCTCATTTTATGCATCGTTGGCAGTTCATCCGGGGTGAATTTTTGGAATTTTTATTTATACGGATTTTTTCCGGCCTATTTAATTCTTGTCCCCTTTATAACATTTATCGCGAAGCCGAATACACCTTCATGGAAGAAATCCGGCAGAATTTTGTTATTGGTTTTTTGGCTGCCATTATCAATGATATGTTGACTACGCGCGCGTGCAAGCTGGATTATCCAAAGGTCCGGATTGGATGCTGGGTTTATGATTTGTATTTTTTTCTTTTGTTTTCTGGATTGTCTGTCGTTTATACAGGATGGTGGGAATATGGATGGCGTTTTTATAAGCAGACGTCCTGGAATATTAGAGATAATTTCAAATATGGATTTGTAAGCAACGCTGTAATTTTTATATCGGCAGTCTGTACATTATATTTTATCCTTATTTTAGCTGGATGCAAATATTGTGGAATGGGTCTTATTTTGGCTCTTTTTTTTGCACAGGAATTTGTTTATTTTAATGTTATACCATTAGTCTGTTGATTGAATATGATTTCTACTTTTGGTTTTGTGTCGAATTGATGCGAAGTGCTTTTGGTATCTAGTATGGATTTTTTGGGAACAGTATTTGCTTACATTGGCCTTTCTAATTTGCTCGCCGTTATAGGCTCGCCAATCATAATTTTTTCAGCCATCCCACGCATGCCGTTTTGGTATAAATCAGGACGTATCCTTTTTCTGTGGTTCATCATCGCGACTTTCATTGTGACGTTTTCATATATTGAACTTACCTCAGAAGAAGAAATTCCATGCTGCTTATCAGAATGGGATGTTCACATGGAAAATATTTTTATGTTTTTCTGGGCAGGCTTTCTGATCAACGTTTACATTAGTTGGTGGGAGTTTTTATGGCGTTGTATTTATCGACAATGGGCATGGCCGCCATTAAAAAATCTGCAATACGGTTTAGTTAGCAATCTGTGTATTTTAGGATCGGCGCTTTTAACAATACCGGTGATGTACATATTGATAGTCGTTGGTATTATAAAATTACTTTGATGTTTGGGCACGTTTCACCATGCCGGATAATTTCGTTTTCCACTTGCCATGAATTTGATAGGGCGTACCTTTTAAATCGAACCAATCGCCTCTATGAAACCGATCAATTAACCATTGTGGCGTCCCTTTGCGAAATATTTCTGGGAAAGCTTTTCGCACAATAAACCCACGTAGATCTGTCGGATCAGTAAAGTCGTCAAAAAACGTATAAGCGACTTCTGCATCGATAATAAGGCATTTTTCATTGATTGAAACGGTACCAATTGTTTCACTGCTTACTGTCGCTTTTCCGATAGGATAAGAAACACTTTCAAATTTATAAGTGTTTTTTGTTGTATAATGGATTTCGCCCTGTTCAATCTGTCTGGCTAAATCTGCTACCTGCTCTTGAACAGGTATGAAAACCTGGGTTTTAGATTCCTCAATAATAGGGTGGAGCCATCCCATATCGGATAATTCGATGCTTTGGCCGCCGCCAACATAGAAATAGGCCAGATAGTCTGCCCAGCTCCATTGATATTTATCGTTTTTAATATCGCTTATGACATTCTGCGTCATAAATTCTTTATCGCAGCTGACAGATTCCGCCCAGCNAGAAGTCGCGCGCTTGGCGACGAATTTGAAATCAATCACCGAAACGTTCGGGGTCGGCACGCGCATGGATACGCCGTCCAGCTTGCCCTTCAGTTCCGGCAGCACCTTGCCGACGGCCTTCGCCGCGCCGGTGGAGGTCGGGATCATGTTCAGTGCGGCGGCGCGGGCGCGATGCAGGTCCTTATGGTTCGTATCCACAATGCGCTGGTCGCCGGTGTAGGAGTGGATCGTGGTCATGAAACCATGGACAATGCCGATTTCATTGTTCAGCACATAAGCCACTGGCGCCAGGCCGTTGGTGGTGCAGGACGCGTTTGAAACGATTTTGTGATCCTTCGTCAGCTTGTCGCTGTTCACGCCATAAACGACCGTAATGTCTTCGTCGGTCGCGGGGGCCGAAATCAGGACTTTTTTTGCGCCGGCTTCCAAATGTTTTTCAGCATCCTTGCGGGCAGTGAAAATGCCGGAGCATTCAAACGCGACATCGACACCGTTCTCTTTCCATGGCAACTGCGCCGGGTCTTTCACCTGCACGCATTTGATCTTGTGACCGTCGACGATCAAGATGTCGTTGCCCTGAGTGTCTACCTCAAACGGGAAACGGCCATGGACGGAGTCATATTTCAGCAGGTGCGCGTTGGCTTTCAGATCGGCCAAGTCGTTGATGGCGACGAAATCCAGGTCGCTGCGTTTCGCTTCGTAGTAGGAGCGTAAAACCAGGCGTCCAATGCGTCCGAACCCGTTGATGGCGACTTTTGCGGTCATGATATGTCATTTCCCTTACAGATCGAGTGTTATACAGTTATGTCTTGTATGACGGCAATGCAACAAAAGCAAGATAAAACAGGGAAGAAACGCCATGAAATCCAGGGCACAATCCATAATTAAACCAAAACGGCTCGATTGTTTCTTTGATACCGAATTTGCCGATGCAGTGAACGGGTTTGCAACAGATTTGATCAGCATTGGCATTGCCCCGAAGACTGGCAAAGATGCACCTTATTACGGTGTTTCGAATGCCTTTAACTTATGAAGACGAAGTCATTCACGCCTGTGTTTGCCTTGTCTCCTTTCTTTTTAATCCCCCAAATTTTATGGATCAACCTGAATGACATTGCCTTAGTCCTTCGAAGGATTTAAGCCAGCATTGCCATGCTCGACAGTGGCGATCTTTCACCACGCTCAGGATAACAAGGAAACTTTGCGTTTCAGATTTTCTTCTTCACCGCTGCCACAACCGCATCCGCCGTAATGCCGAAATGCTTGTACAGCTGTTCGGCGGGGGCTGACTCGCCAAATCCGGTCATGCCGATGAAGATCCCGTCATTGCCGATCCAGCGGTCCCAGCCGAAGCGCAGGGCGGCCTCGATGGCGACGCGGCAGGGGCCGGGGGGCAGGATGCTGTCCTGATAGGCTTTGTCTTGCTTCGCGAACAATTCGAGGCAGGGTGCGGAGACGACGCGGGTGGGGATGTTGAGTTTTTCCAGTTGTTCCCGTGCGTTCATTGCGATTTCGACTTCCGATCCCGTTGCGATCAGGATGGCTTTCGGCGCGGCGCTGGCTTCGGCCAGAACGTAGGCGCCCTTGGCCACCCAGTTTTCCGCAGAGCCTTCCGTGCGTAATGTGGGCAGGTTCTGGCGGGTCAGGGACAGGACGCTGGGCGCATCGCGTGTTTCGAGCGCGACCTGCCAGCATTCGGCTGTTTCCACCGCGTCGCAGGGGCGCATGACCATGCAGTTCGGAATGGCGCGCAGGGCGGCCAGGTGTTCGACCGGCTGGTGCGTCGGGCCGTCCTCGCCTAGGCCGATGGAGTCGTGGGTCATGACGTAAACAACACGCTGTTTCATCAGGGCGGAGAGGCGGATGGACGGGCGGCAGTAATCGCTGAAGCTTAAGAACGTGCCACCATAGGGGATGATGCCGCCGTGCAGCGTCATGCCGTTCATGATCGCGGCCATGCCATGTTCGCGCACGCCGTAATAAATATACTGGCCGTTATAGTTTCCGGCGCTGATGGCATCCGGGCCTTTGACTTTCGTCAGGTTGGAACCGGTCAGATCCGCCGACCCGCCGATCAGGCAGGGCAGGGCGGGGACGAGACGTTCCAGAACCTTGCCCGAGGACGCACGTGTAGCGAGTTTGGGTTTATTAGCCGTGAAATCGGCTTTGGCTTCGGCGATTGCCTGATCGACGCCCTTTGAAACATCGCCCGACAGCCAGGATTCAAACTGGTCTTTATAGCGGTTCTGGCTCAGGCGGGCCTGCCAGGCGTTGTATTCGCCGCGGCTGCGCTGGCCAGCGGCCTGCCACATGGCGGCGACGTCTTCGGGGATTGCAAAGGCTTCATGCGGCCATTTCAGCTTTTCGCGTGCACCCAAGATTTCCTGCGCCCCGAGCGGGGAGCCGTGGGAAGACGAACTGCCCTGTTTGGTCGGTGCGCCATAACCGATATGGCTTTTGCAACGGATCATGCTGGGTTTGTCGCTGACCAGCGCATTGCGGATCGCCTGTTCGATTTCGGCGATGTTGTGTGCGTCTGCCGACGAGACACTCCAGCCATAGGCTTCGAAACGCTTAGTGACGTCGTCCGAATAGGACAGGGAGGTTGGGCCATCAATACTGATGCCGTTATCATCATAAAGAACAATCAGTTGCGACAGTTTCAGGTGACCGGCGAGGGCGCAGGCCTCATGGCTGATGCCTTCCATCAGGTCGCCGTCGGAGGCAATGACATAGGTATGGTGATCGACCAGTTCATCGGTGAATTTCGCGTTCAGGATACGTTCGGCGAGCGCGAAGCCGACAGCATTCGAAATACCCTGGCCCAAAGGACCTGTCGTGGTTTCGATGCCGCGGGCGTGGTCGGTTTCCGGGTGGCCCGCCGTGTGGCTGCCCAGCTGGCGGAAGTTTTTCAACTCATCCAGTGTCATTTTTTCGTAACCGGTCAGATGCAGCACGGAATAGAGCAGCATGGAGCCGTGGCCAGCGGACAGGATGAACCGGTCGCGGTCGGGCCAAGTAGGGTCCGCCGGGTTGAATTTCAGGAAGCGGCCGAACAGGACGGCGGCGACATCGGCCATGCCCATCGGCATGCCGGGATGGCCGGAATTGGCTTTTTCCACCGCGTCCATGGACAAGGCGCGGATGGCATTGGCCATTTGCGTGTAATTGAATTCGACCGGTGCGGTTTTCGCCGAAGCCTGAGCTTTCATAAGAGAATCCTGAATGTTTAGGTTTGGCCTAGAATGCCGGGGCTTGTGTGATAAGTAAAGGAGGTTTAAACATGCCAGGGCCAGCCACGTCATCCCGGCTAAGGCCGGGATCCATCCACTCTCTCAGCAGCATGGAAGGCTGATAACGGTCGTAGAGTGCGCTCTATGATAGTTGCTGCCTTTTGTTCCTGGCCGCGCTATCGCATGGGTCCCGGCCTTCGCCGGGATGACAATGGATGTCGAGTGTTAAAAAAATAAAATCCTGTGACTAACTTTATAAAACCTCCGGCGCGTTCTTGACCCCTACGCGTTATCGTCGATACTCGAAGGCACTCATAAAAAAGCGTAACTCTCTTTAAAAGGAAGCGTCCCTTGTCCGCCATTTATGATGCATTGGTGCAGCTGAACGAAAAATTGATTGTCCTCGAGAAAGCGGCGGAAGCGCCGTTTCGCAAGGTACAGGAACTGCAGGCGAAACTGCAGGACGGCAAGAAAAAAGGCGGTAAGGCCGCAGCGCCCGACCTGTTCAGTGTTGCGCCCGCTGCCAATAAAAACGCTTCCGCCGGCCCGCTGGCCTATGACCCGAAACTGGCGTCGCGCAAGGTCGATATGGCGATCGAGACGATCGAAAAAATGCTGAGGGAAGGATAAGCCATGGCACAGGTCAATCTCGCCATCCACGGCAAGACATATTCAATCGCCTGCGATCCCGGCCAAGAAAAACGCGTGCAGGACCTGGGCAAGCTTGTGGATTCCCGCCTGCGTGAAATCGCGTCGGCTGGCGCCGCGACCACTGAAATGCACCTGATGGTGCTGGCTTCGCTGGTCATGGCCGATGAAATCCAGGAGTTGCGCGACAGCATCAATACCCTGAACCACCAGCAACCGCGTCAAAAACCCTCCGCCGCCAAAGAGCGCATTTCGGTTGAAGAGGAAAACGAGATTTTGAGCGCGATAGACCATTTGGCGGCAAGGATCGATACGGTCGCGGAGCGGCTGGCGAAGATTTAATATTTATCGTCATCCCGGCGAAGGTTGGGATCATGACGATGAGGGTTGTCAAAGCTGCTTATTCCCACCCTGCGGCATCGGCACGAAATCGATGCGATCCAGGGGATCAATATCCGATTGTGATCCCATGGCGCGGACATCCAGGCGTTCAGGCTCTATTCCCAATCCAAGTAGATAGGCACGAACGGCCAGGCCGCGTGCGAGGGAGCGCTGGCGAGATGTATGCTTGTCCTGGGCAACTTCGCTTGCGAAAGCCTGAATCTGCACGCGCATGGCACGATCTTTCTTCAGCATCGGCACGATCTTGGCGTCGATCTGTTTCTGCAGTTTTGGGTTCATGCTGATCTGGTCGGCATCGTAGGGGACGGATAGCGGTCCTGAAGACGGCGTAGCGTCGACTTTTTCTTCCTTCGGCGGTTTGGTCTTTTCCGGCAGAATCACTATTTTTTTCTTGTCTGCAGGCTTTGGCTGCGCCGCTTGCGGTTTTACCGGCGCGACGGGTTTGACAGGCTGTGTCTTGGCGATTTTTGCGGGCGGCGGGGCGGGTTTAACGGTTGCAATCGGCGTTGGCATGGGCAAAGCCGCATTTTTCTTTACCGGCACGGGCAGGATGATGGGATTGCCGGGCTCTGTCACCTTCATCGGAATTTTGGATGGTGTGTTCGTGCGTTTGACGACATCCTCAATTCCGGTCATCACCTGGTGCTTTTCCATCTCCATCATGCGCTGGAGCAGTTCGTCCTCGCTTTGCCCATCCAGCATAGGCGTGCCGACAACTGTTGGCGCGGGCATGGCGGGCATGTCCGGCACGCCTTTCAGTTTTTGGTCACGCACTGCATAGCTGCCGCTTTTTTTCTTCAATGTGTAGGGAGTTTTATCGGTTTCCTTTTGCAGGATCATCACAGATCCGTCCGGTCCCGCCGCGCGATGCCTTTGATCGGGCGGAACTTCCCTGGCGGTGACTGCACCCTTGGCGCCCTTTTTCTTCTTCTGCCCGGCAATGGGGATCGATTCGCTCTGCTCGCCGGCTGCCAGCCCCTTTGCCACATCACCGCTGACCGCGTTCTTCAAGGGAGCGGGGCTGGATTCGGGCAGGGATGGGTCACTGGAATCGCTAC
>JBGAQU010000127.1:0-2793 GCA_044220535.1 Alphaproteobacteria bacterium
ACCAATGCAGACCTTCGGGTCAATGCTGACAAATTCCCATCAGGGGCATGCGCGGCCGCGACGCGTGAAGGGATTGTTCCTTTTCTGACACTGGGTCTTCCTTCTGAAACTGCGATCGACGGCTGGGGCCATTATTTCACTTACGCCGTAAGCCCGGTGTTTGCGCAAGCCAATGATGGATCCTTCGCGCCCGGCGCCGCCTTGACACCTGCCGGACAGGATGATTTGGGTACGATACACGGGCGTTGCCGGCATTTCGGATGGGTGTCGATTGATACGCCGGACAACAGAAACGCAATCAAGGCGCGCTTCTGCTGCGCCAACCAGCTTGTGGCCGCCTATGCGCCGAACACGGATCTTCGGATTACTTTTACCGATGGGACGGTCATATCTCCAACGCGCGTGGGTAACGCGCCCGCGGGTACGACTCCGCAGGATAATTATTTCGATATGAATCAGCCTACATTCAATTATGAAGGTGGTGACGGCATACCAGGTCACCTGGATGTTATTGAATCGCCTTATATCAATAAAACCGCCATAGAAGCTCCGGCCATTGTCCTGATTTCACATGGTCCGAATGGATACGGTTCTTATCTGGCGAATGATACGAATGCCCGTTTCAGCCCTGGACTTTTGAGCGCGACCGAGGCGGAAAACGCCGACGGCGACAATACATTTACCGACGGACCCGTATCGGCAGCGGCTGGCGGTGCATATTTCGATGATATCGTACGCTGGCTGTCGCAGGATGGCGTTCTGGCGGCGCATGGGGCTTTGTCATGTCAGTACCCGTAATGAAGCCGTCGCCAGAACGTGGGGCCGTGCTGTTACTGGTCGCTGTGCTGGTTCTATTCGTCGGTATTTTGATGACCTTCGGCCTTGACGGTTTTCAGACGCAGGATGTGCAGGACCGGATTTACCGCACAAAATTCCGCGAGGATTTTTTGATCCGTGAATTGTCCGCCTATGTCCAGCGCACCAATTCCCTGCCATGCCCGGCAGACCCCGCGATTGCGCGCGCCACTGCGGCTTTTGGCACGCAAAGGGCGGTATGTAACACGGTTCCTTTATCCGAAGGCATCGTGCCTTACCGCACGCTGGGCCTGAGTGAATTTGACGCGGTGGATGGATGGGGCCGTTTCATGACCTACAGGATCAGCCCTGTCCTGGCGATCAATAAAGCCGTTATTCCTGCCATGGGCGTTCCGGGCCGCGTTATTTATGATCGTTGCCGCCGTTTCCCCTGGTTTGATCATACGGCCGCCGCCGCGCCGCATAATACTTTTCCTGAAAAAGCGACTTTTTGCTGCCCGCCGATTGATATCGCCGGTCTGGACGGTACGTCTGATTTAAGGGTGCTGAACAATGCTGGCGGCGCCCTCGCGGCGGCGAATATAGGCCGCCCCGCGGGACCTGGGGCTCCGGATTACGCCGATCTGGATACATCAACGGCGTTCAGTACGTTGCCAGCCATACCCAACAATCAGGACCTGTTTGCGGTTGCCATTATCAGTCACGGCTCCAACGGCATAGGTGCTTTTGTGGAGGGCGGCGGGCGGCTGGGCGTGCCATCTGCGGCTGCAGGCGCGGATGAGCAGGAGAATTTTGACAATGATATCGATATTGTCAGCCATGCGGAAAACCTGGCGACCGGCCCCAATTACTTTGATGACATCGTCATCTGGCGTACGCAAACAACATTGATGGGTGAGTTAAACAACACCAGCTGCTATCTGCCCTGGCGTTAGGGTCGGACGCGTTTTATGAAAGGATTTGCACAATGAATGACGGTTTCGACAAGCCAAAAACGCCTTTCGTCGCGCGTGGCACCCTGTCTGTGGATGGCAAGGCGGATGTGGTGATGGGCGTTCTGATCGTCCTGTTCTGTATCCTTGGCATCATGATCGGTGACATATTCACCTGGCTTGCAGTGGTGCTGGGCTTCGTGCTGATTTACTCCGGCCTGACCGGAAAACGCCTGATGTCCATCGCGGTAAGAAATTTCGACAGGAAGCGGGTTTAAATCACTCCGCTTTTTTAATCAGGGAAATACGCTGGTCGCCCTTATATTTTGTCGAATAGAGCGTTTCGAATTCCGGCAGCTGCTGGTAGTTCTCGTGGCGTATGATGGCGATCCGTTTGGAATCTTTATCCAGCCATTCTTTCACCTGCGCCATATCCAGAACGGTCAATGGCTGTTCAAGCCTTGCCGCAAATCCGATTTCACCTGCATATTTGGGCGCAAATGCAAACGTATGTCCCTGCCGTTCGTACATATGCACAACCGAGCCCGCCGGACCAAGGTCGAACAGCCGGTAAAAATGCATCGATCCCTGTATTGAAACGATGCAAAGCAGCACACCCATGAACGCCGCAATCATGTTTGTTTGCCGCATAAAGCTGCCGCGCAGCCAGACCATGGAAATGGCCAATGCGGCAGCCAGCAGGAACGGCCAGCTTTCGAAATGCGTAAGGCCGACGATCACCTGATTGTCTTGTTTATTCTGCAAATGCGGCAACAGGGGAGTTGCCGCCAGTACGCAGAATGCCAAAGCATAAAAAATAGCAAACACAGGAAATACTTTCCTGTCTGTTGCCGTATGGCTGATGCCAGCCGCAACCAATATGGCCAAAGCGCTGGTCAGCGGAATGATATAATGCAGCTGCTTTCCGCTGATCATGCAGAACACAAGAAAGGCCGGGCCGATCCAGCACAACAGAAAACGTGAAGCATTGGTATACGGCCATTGCTTGACGCTTTTCACGCCCTGCCAGAACGTGGACGTCAGC
>JBGAQU010000035.1:0-23575 GCA_044220535.1 Alphaproteobacteria bacterium
CCGGCACCGCCCCCGCCACCGGAAAATGATCCTTACTCACCACGCGCAGCCCGGCCCTTGACGATAAAATCTTCCACTCTCCCGCCAGCACCGGAACATGCTCCGCCAGACGGTCCAGATTATCCGCATCGTCTTCGGGCAGCAGACCGGTGTGATCCAGCCATTTCTGAAAACTGGACCCCACCATATGCCGCCCGTCGCGGCAGGCGGAAATATACCCGCCGAAACACAGATTGGTTTTCAAATCCCAGCTGCGTGCTGTCGCCTCCACCATCGTCACCTGCCCCCGTACCGTATGAAGCGGCAAAGACAGCTGTGACAAAATCCCCGGCCCGCTGGCCAGGATAAGGGCATCATGATCACCATAACCAGACACACCAAACGTCACTGGCGCGCCATCCGCATATTTCTCGCATAATGCTGCAGGGTTGACCTGCATGGAGTCTTGCAAATAAAGCATATCCTGCTCAATTTTAACACCGCAAATCTCCGACGATTGCTGCGCGTTTAACCGCCGCATATGCGCATCATTCCATCCCCAATGCCGCAGCATGGACGCAAACCGTTTCTCCTTTTCTGCAGTGTTTATAAGGTGCAGGCTACCGCATGAATCCAGCAAGCCCAGACTGCGAAACTCCGCATGCGCCATCGCATATCCCGCAGCATAAAAATCCGATTGCTGCGTCCTTTGTGCGTAGAAACGCGGATTGCACAAACCGACTTCATTACCCGACGCGCCAGTCGCCAGCTTCGGCCCAGCCTCATATATATGTGCAGCAATCCCCCGGCGCCTGAGCGTATACGCGCAGGCCGTCCCCGCCAACCCGCCTCCCGCAATACCGACAGACTTCGGTACTGAAATATCAGGCCGCGCCTGCCCCTCGAACCGCGCCACCACCATATCGCGCTTGCGCCCAAAGCCGGGTTTCTTCTCAACCGCAAATCCCGCTTCCGCCAAGCCGCGCCTGACCAATCCTGCCGCCGTAAATGTGGCCACTGTCGCACCCTGATTGCTCAACCGCGCCATCTGTTGATAAAGCCCGTCCGCCCACATATCCGGATTTTTGGCGGGCGCAAACCCGTCCAGGAACCAGGCATCCACACCGCGCGGCGCAATAATCTCCGGCAACGCCTTCTGCACATCATCGAAAATCAAAGTCAACCGGACGCGCGGGAAATGCAGCCGGTGAAACCCCGGAATCCGCAGCGGCCATTGCGCCTGCAATGCCTCCAGTCGCCCTTGGAACACATCACGCCAGCGCTCCAGCGCCGCGCCGATCTCATCCGCCGTCATCGGATATAATTCAACGGCGACATAATCCAGCACCGCATCCGCAGGCGCGGTTTCCTCAAACAACATCCACGCCGCCAGAAAATTCAGCCCCGTCCCGAACCCCGTCTCCACAATCGTAAACCGTTTCCTGCCCGCCCAGCGTTCCGGCAAACCATTCCCATCCAGAAACACATGCCGTGTCTCCGCCAGCCCGTCCTCTGCCGAAAAATAAATATCCCCGAATTGCATACTGAAAGGCGGCTGCATTCTCATCTTTCGTAAATCAAGCTCTTGACCCACGCTTATATCCCGGCCACCTTTATCAAAGCAAATCATCAGGATTCAAACATTATGGCCACCGACAACCCGCTTCTTGCCCCCTCCACCCTGCCCAACCACGCACCCCCTTTCGATAAGATTAAGGAGGAGCACTACCTGCCCGCCGTGGAGGCCGCGATTGCCGAGGCACGCCGCAATGTCGATGCCATTAAGGCCAATAAAGATAAACCGACTTTCGAAAACACCATCGTCGCCCTGGAAACCGCGTCCGAAACCCTCGGCCTGGTCACCTCTATCTTCTACAATCAGCTGACCGCCGCCGGGACGGATGCGATGCAGGCGCTCGCGGATCAAATCGGTCCGCTCAGCGCCAATTTCTCCAGCGATGTCTCGCTCGACCCTGTTATATTCGAACGCGTCAAGGCTGTGCATGACGACAAAACCCTGAAACTCACCCCTGAACAGGCCATGCTGCTCGACGAAACCTATACCGGCTTCGTCCGCAGCGGCGCCAATCTGGATGAGGCAGGGAAGATGCGCATGCGCGAACTCAGTCAGCGCCTCTCCACCCTCGGCCCCAATTTCTCCAACAACGTCAAAAAATCCGCCGAAAAATTCGAACTCTGGATCGCTGAAAAGGCCGACCTCTCAGGCCTGCCTGAAACCGCCATCGCGGGCGCGGCGGCGGCGGCGGAAGAAAAAGACAAGCCGAACCAGTGGCTGTTCACCCTGGATGCCCCCAGCTACATGCCCTTCGTGCAATACGCCGACCGCCGCGACCTGCGTGAAAAAGTCTGGCGCGCCTTCGCCACCCGTGCCTGGGGTGATGAATTCGACAACAGCGCCCTGCTGAAGGAAATTGTCAGCCTGAAATACGAACGCGCGAAACTTCTCGGCTATAAACACCACGCCGATTTCACCCTGGAACGCCGCATGGCGGAAAAGGCCGAAAACGTCCAGGATTTCCTGCAGAAACTGAAAAACGCCTACAAACCGGCCGCGCTGGAAGACTTGAAGCGTTTGGAAAAATTCGCCAAGGAAAATGGCGGCCCGGACAAGCTTCAGCCCTGGGATGTCGGCTATTACTCGGAAAAACTGCGCCAGAAACTCTTCTCCTTCACGTCGGAAGACTTTCGCCCTTACTATCCTTTAAGCAACGTCCTGAAAGGCTGCTTCGAACATTTCAGCCGCCTGTTCGGCCTGAAATTCACCGCCAGCAAAAAATATCCGGTCTGGCACGAAGACGTCACCGCCTATGACGTAACGGACGAAGCCGACGGCAAATTCATCGGCACCCTCTATGCTGATTTTCACCCACGCACTGGCAAAAAAGACGGCGCATGGATGACAAGCTATCGCAGCCAGGGCCTCTATAACGGCAAAATCGAACGCCCGCTGATCGCCATCGTCTGCAACTTTACCAAACCGTCGAAAGACAGACCCTCTCTTCTCACGCATGGCGAAGTCGAAACGTTGTTCCATGAAATGGGCCACGCGGTCCATGGCCTGTTGTCCGACGTGACATATCCTTCTCTCTCCAGCCCCAACGTGCTGTGGGATTTCGTCGAATTGCCGAGCCAGGTGCAGGAAAACTGGACTTTCCACAAGGAAACACTGGATCTGTTCGCAAAACATTACCAGACCGGCGCGCCGATCCCGCAGGATCTCATCGACAAGCTGAACGCTGGAAAGAACTTCATGGCCGGCTGGGGCGGCCTGCGCCAGACCGCCTTCGCCCTGCTCGACATGGCCTGGCACTCCAACGATCCGCAATTGATGGAAGACGTAGCGAAGTTTGAGGATGAAATGACCAAAGATACCGCCCTGTTCCCGCGCCTCGCCGGCCCGACCTCCGTCGCCTTCAACCATTTATTCGCGGGCGGCTATGGCGCTGGTTATTATAGCTATAAATGGGCAGAGGTGCTGGACGCCGACACCTTTGAACTGTTCATGGAACGCGGCCTCTATGACCGCAAGACCGCCGACGCCTACCGCCATGAAATCTTAAAACGCGGCGGCACCGAACACCCGGCCGAACTCTACCGCCGTTTCCGCGGCCGCAACCCGGACCCGGACTCTCTCCTGCGCCGCGAAGGCCTGCTCAAAAAAGACGGTAAAGCCGCGTAATTAAAAAAGAAACCGGGCCTTCCGAGGGGGAATCGGAAGACCCGGCGATTGTGTGGGATCACCTGGCATTCTATGGGTCCTAAGGGCCTGTGGGGGAACAGTTGCGCCCTTAAGCGCCGCCCAATGAAACTTACTGAATTTCCAAGTTAGGCTTAACTTTTTCATAATATGAATTGTTTGTCAAGCGAAAAATCAAGTTTGACTTAAATTTTTTTTTATTTGCGAAAAAATGAAGTTTTGGGATAGAACCATGATGAAACATTAAGTAAACTATCCCGCAAAAAGAACGGGACGTTTACACAAACAGGTGACGAAATGGCGATTACGACAGCCCAGATCCGCGGCGCGCGCGGCATATTGAACTGGAGCCAGGCAGATCTCGCGGAACGCACAGGCATCTCTGCAACCTCTATCGGCAGTATCGAAAACGGCGTCAGCACACCGCGTGCCAATACACTCATCACCATTCAAAAGGCGTTTGAGGACGGCGGCATCGAATTTATGGGCCGCGACGGTGTACGTATTAAAACCGTGGAAGTCACAATCCTGCGCGGCATCGAAGGCTTCCACCAGTTTTCCTACGATGTCTATCAGACGATTCAGTCCGACGACCGCGAAGTGCTGCAGGCCTACGTCGACGACAAGAAATTCGCGGACGTTCTGGGTGAAGAGGCGTATCCCCATGTCCAGCGCATGGAATCTTGGAAATCCAAACGCTATAAAATCCTGCAAAAAGAAGGCGACGATTATTTCCCCGCGAAAAACTACGCAGAATATCGCTGGATTCCCGTTGCGCAATTTCTGCCCGTGCCATTCGTCGTCTATGGCGATAAGCTGGCCGTGATCCTGTTTGACCCGGAACCGACCATTATCATCAACAATTTCCCGCTGGTGGCGGACGCCTACCGCCTGCAATTTATGTCGCTCTGGTCTAACTCTATGCTACCGCCGAAAAACCTCGTTGAGAATTCAACCATTCCTGAGAAATATAAGAAGGTGGGTAAGTGAATTCTTCTGCGGTATTTAATGCTAGTTCGGGTTCAAGCGGTCCAGCCGATGGAAATGCTGCATTAAGGACCCATGTACCGACCAATATCAAAACTTACGACATTCATGATATCCGGCGCGGGAAATGTGGTCCCATCACTTTGGATACTTTGGCGTTTCTTATAAAAAGCCAGGCCACGCTTCACCGCGCCAGCGCCATCATGAATGTCAAGAAACTGGATGAATTGTTGCAAAAACAGTCCAATCAAATGCGCGGATTTGTTCTTTGTACCGAAGCAAATGATCCTGTTGCCTATGCTATCTATTATCCCATGATTGATCACAAAGGCGACAGGATTGCCTATTGCGAAGATTTTTTCATCGTGGAATCTTATCGCGGTTACGGTGCTGCGGGCATCCTGTTCCATGAACTGGCAGTGCGCACCACAAAAGAACATGCGACTGCCCTGCAATGGGCGACAGACGGCAGAAATCATCCAGTTCATAACTACGTGCAGAAACTCGGTGCTGTTCACCCACCCATAATCACTATATCGGCGACAAAACTCCTGAATACTCCCGGCAGCCTCTCATCCTTGAAACCTGAATGGGACAGGAAAAAATTTGATACTTATGAATTCACTGATGCCGACTGGACCAAACCCTTTAATCTGCCGGATATCGTTCGTAAAACAGGTGACATGAGCTTCTTCCGCGGGTTCGTCACTTTTGAAAAAGGCAATCCGAATGATCCGGTAGCCTTGACGCCGGGGTGGATTCATACGTCCACTTTCCAGCTGACTCAGGGCATCCACCTTGAACAACCGGTTTTTCTGGATGGATATGCTCAAAAAGAAAACGTGCTTCATTCCCTGATTGACGCCGCTCAAAAATTCGCCAAAACAAACAAACTGACGTATTTCAGGTGGCATGCGGGCGAAAACGACCCATTGATGAAGTCCGTTCTGATGGATACGTTGGGATTGCCGATCGACAGCATGCTGCCTGGTCAACCTGAATCAAATCTGATCGTCTACACGCTGTCCAATGGCGCCCTGACCGCCCTGGCGCAAAACAACCCTTCGCGGACGCTTCTAATCCCCGCAAACGATCCCATCGGTCAACGGCCTAAGTCCAATGGTGCTCCCGTACCTGTGCCCTCCGCATAATAAACCTTGTCGATTCTTGTTTTTTCTTCAAAAATATAAGGCATGGCATCGTCTAACCCCGCACACCGCCGCAAAATCCTGTTCGTCTTGCCTGCTTTGGTCGCCGGTGGCGCGGAACGCGTGCTGATCGAACTCATGAACGGCCTCGATCGCGACCGTTTCGCACCGGAATTTTTATGCATCAGTGATCAAGGATCCCTGAAACCCCTGATCTCCACCCATATCCCATTCACTGCACTCGGCGAAGGCACGGGCGTTTTCCGGGCCATTCCATCCTTATACAAACATCTGAAACGCGCACGCCCTGATGTTATCGTCTCCACTATGGCGCATATGAACTTCGCCGTACTGATGCTCCGCCCGCTTTTTCCCAAAACACGCTTTATCGTGCGGGAATCCATCACACCCTCCTATATCCTGAATCGCCGAAAACGCGCCGCTTCCCTGATCCGTCAGGCCTATCGCGCCCTCTATCCACGCGCCGATCTGGTTTTAAGCCCCGCGCAAATCGTGATTGAAGAATTTCCGGCCTTTCTGGGTCTGAACACCCTGCCCCATAAACTGCTCTACAATCCGGTCGACACAATCCGCGCCCGCGGCGATGGCCGTGCCGCGCCGTCCGGTCTGCCATACGGCACAGTGCACTTTATCGCCGCCGGGCGCCTGCACCCGCAAAAAGGTTTCGACCGCCTGATCGCGCATCTAAACAGCATGCCGAAAGACCGCCCATGGCACCTGACCATTCTGGGCGAAGGCAGCGAACGTCCTCTCCTCGAATCCCTGATTCAAACGCATGGTCTCGATCATCGCGTCAGCATGCCCGGTCTGAACGATTGCCCGTGGCCGGTTTACGCTGCCGCAGACGCTTTTCTGCTGCCGTCCCGCTTCGAAGGCCTGCCCAATGTCGCGCTGGAAGCTTTGGCCTGCGGCACGCCCGTCATTGCGATGAAGGAAGCAGGCGGCATCGGCGAAATCGCAGCCCTGTCAAACAACGCCGTCACGCTGTGCGATACGATGAATGATTTTATAGAAGCCATGGCCTGCGTTACCGCATCAAACAGGACAACCTACAGGCCGTCCCTGCTACCCGGCGTCTTCGAACGCGAAGCGGTTATGAACCGGTTCACAAACATGCTAGAAGCATGAAACCAGCTTGTGCGGCTTGCTGATAGACGGCTTCAACACCGCGCCCAGCACATCTTTCAAAAGCGCATAGGTCTTGTCCGTGCCCGGAAAGGCCGGATTATATTCCGCGATCTCCAGCATGGACGGCGTGAAAGACGACAACCCCGCCAGAACCTCATCCCGCCTTAGCCCGCCTTTGACCGGTGATCCCACGGACGGCGCATCGTCCGGATCGAACGCATCCATGTCCAGGGATAAAACCAGATGCTCAACGCCCGGCAATGCTTTCAGCGCCTGCGCAAAAGCCTGCTCGAACCCGATCCGGCTCACATCCTCCATCGTCCGGTACTGGATTTTGTTATCGTGGATAAAATCCCACTCCCCGTCATCCACGGCGCGCAACCCGATATAAAACACATGTTCCGGCCTGATCACCGGCCCGCCCGTCATCGCCACATACTCTGGACGCCCATGCCCCAGCAGCGCCGCCACCGGCATGCCGTGCAGCGATTGAGACGGTGATGTCGCGGGCGTATTGATATCGGCATGCGCGTCAATCCAGATCAGCCCGGTCTTCCCATGCGCTTTTGTCGCCTTGGCAAACCCTGATACAGACCCCGCTGCCATCGAATGGTCGCCGCCCAGCGTCACTGGATAACGGCCCTTTGTCACCGCATCGGCCACCGCATCGCGGATCGACACGCAATGGTCGATCACAATCCGGTCGCGCTCTTTTGTCCCGCGTGCGGGCAAATCCTGATACAGCCCCTGCTCCAGCGGCAACGTCCGCACCCACTCCGCATCCATGCCAAGCGCACGCAAATCTTTCTCAAGACCGCGCCGCTCCAGATCGGCAAAGGCCTGCTCCGCCCCGGTATTGGATGCCCCCGCGCCGCATATATATGGAATCAGTGAAATCGGTTTCATGCAGGACAGGATATCCGGCCCGCCTGTGACAGGCAACCGTCAAGCCGCTGCCTTTCGCGCCTGCACAATATGCCGGACATACCAGTCATGGCTGTCCCGCAAGCCCTCCGCCAGCGTGATGCGCGGCGCCCAGCCCATCGCCCGCATCCGCGCCGAATCCATCACCTTGCGCGGCGTCCCGTCCGGCATGGACGGGTCAAACACGATCTTCCCGTCAAACCCCGCCGCCGCCGCAACCTGCTTCGCAAGATCGGCAATGCTGATTTCATCGCCGCTGCCGATATTGACCGGCGACGCATCGTCATACCGCTCCAGCACCAAAGCCAGCGCATCCGCCAGATCGTCCACATGCAAAAATTCCCGCAACGGCGCGCCCGTTCCCCATAAATTCACCACATCCGCACCTTCCGCCTTCGCCTGATGCATCTTGACGATCAGCGCCGGAATAACATGGGATTTAAACGCATCAAACCGGTCATAAGGCCCATACAGATTGCACGGCATGGCCGAAATATAAGACCGTCCATGCTGCGTCCGATACGCCTGGCACAGCTTGATCCCTGCGATCTTGGCGATGGCATAGGCTTCGTTGGTCGGCTCCAGCACGCCGGTCAGCAGCGCATCTTCCTCAATCGGCTGCGCCGCGTCGCGCGGATAAATGCAGGACGATCCTAAAAACAGCAGCCGATCAACGTCACATTCATGTGCCGCATGGATGATATTCGCCGCCATCATCAGATTGTCGTAGAGGAAATCCGCAGGCCGTGCCGCGTTATCGCCGATCCCGCCCACCGTGGCGGCGGCGATAACAATCGCATCTGGCTTTTCCATGCCCAGCCAGTGCTGGACGGCGGGCTGGTCCCGCAGATCCACCACCTGCCGGTCAGCCGTTAAAATCCTACAATTTTGTGAAGACAAACGGCGGACAAGCGCCCGCCCGACCATGCCGTTATGACCGGCGATCCAAATCCGTTTATTCTGCGGCTTCCAGGAAAAATCCTGCATCGTCTTGCTTTCCGTTCAACGCCGCGCGGTCGGCCATCACCATGTCCCGCACCAGCGCGTGAAACGGCGTTTTCGCGCGCCAGCCCAATTCGCGGCGGGCCTTGCTTGCATCGCCCAGCAATTTATTAACCTCTGCCGGGCGGAAATATTTGGGATCGACCGCGACCAGCAACTTTCCGCTGCGCGCATGATACCCTTTTTCCTCAATCCCTTCGCCGCGCCAGGCGATCTGGATTCCCGTGCAGGCAAAGGCCGCCGTGATAAAATCGCGCACGCTGTGGGTTTTCCCGGTCGCCAGCACATAATCGCCCGGGATGTCCTGTTGCAGCATCATCCACATGCCTTCGACATAATCTTGTGCGTGACCCCAGTCACGGCTGGCATCCAGATTGCCGATGGTCAGCATATCCTGCTGCCCCGTCTCAATCGCCGCGACCGCCTTCGTAATCTTGCGGGTGACAAATTCTTCACCCCGGATCGCACTTTCATGATTGAACAAAATGCCGTTGCTGGCATGAAAGCCGTAAGAATCCCGATACGTCCGCACCAGCCAGTAGGCGTATAGCTTTGCCGCCGCATAAGGGCTGCACGGCAGAAGCGGCGTATCTTCATTCTGCGGCGCAGGCGCATTGCCGAACATTTCGGAACTGGAAGCCTGGTAAAACCGCGTCTTGTCCTTCAACCCCAAAGTCTTGATCGCTTCCAGCATCCGCAGCGTGCCCAGCCCGTCGACATTGGCGGCATATTCCGGCAATTCGAAACTCACCTTCACATGACTCATCGCCGCCAGATTATAGATTTCCTGCGGCTGCAGGCGTTGCAACAGCGCAAACAGGCTGCCGCCATCTGTCATGTCGCCGTAATGGAGATGGAAATGCGGGCGGTTCAGCAGGGATTTGATCCGCAGCGTATGGTCGTTGGCGGCATAACGCTGCACGCCATGGACCGTATAGCCCTTATCGAGAAGAAACCGCGCCAGCAACGCGCCATCCTGGCCCGTAATGCCGGTAATCAGGGCGGTTCTGGGAATGCCGTGACCCATGAATGCACACACATCGATATGTTTTGAACATTCAAAGGTATGCCTGAAGACCGTTACGGTTGCAAATAGAAAATCAGGTCGGGCTTATTAAGAAAACTGCCGTTGTAACGGTTGCAACCGTTGTTGTGATACAACCGGTTGTGCTGGTCCCATGCCGGGTTCCGCACGGTCCTGCAGGACATTGCCCTGACCCAGCTTCATATTAATGCCGCTCAAGGCAAAACTATTGGAAAGTGTAGGCTTTATTTCGCTCAGGCCTACCTTGATACTGTTATCTGCAAGCCCGCGGGCAAGGGAAGCATTCAATTCTCCGTCACATGAGGCCAATGTGCAGGATGCGCCACCCAAAGCTTCAATTAAAGAAGGAGGGTTCAACATTACGCGGCCCTCCGCACTTCAACATAGGCAATATTGGTGATATGGGTCGGCAATTCGCCGGGCCCGGGGTATTCCACCAGGCCAACCTGAAACGAACTCGCGATGCGCTGAAAGATATCGCCGCCCTGATACAGCATTTCCCCGATCGTGTCGTAATCGGCGCGGAAGCGTATATCCTTGTCGCTGACTGAAACTGTATAGGTTTCCGCCCTGGGCAGATTTTCCGGGATCACAATAACGATGGTTTCATTCATCCCGAGCAGGAAATCGCAACGCTTAATCATCCGCACCCTCTTATATGTTACATTGAGCGTATTTTAATTATGTTAATATCGCGTAAACTTTAGAAACAATCCCATCAATCTTAGCGTACCCTCCTTGTGTGCAAAGGATACCCTACTCCACGTCATCCCGGCGAAGGCCGGGATCCATACGCTCTTTCAGCAACACAAACGGCTATCAACGTCATAGAGCGTATTTCATGACTATGACTGCCCTTTAGTTTTAGCCGCAATTTTGTATGGATCCCGGCCTTCGCCGGGATGACGTCTGATGATTACTATTGTTAATGAGCTGCGCTTAATTAAGTCCTCGCGCCTTTCCAGCTGAAAACTTCCTCTCCGTGACCTCCGCGCCTCCGCGGTAAAAGTGTTCTGACCTGAAAAACACCATCAACAGCAAAACCTGAATCACATCAAACAGAATTATGGGCAATTTGAAGCCGTTTTAGAATTTCCGGACGACTCAACGTCAAACGTAGACTTTCGCCCAAAATACGCAATGCCCTCTCTGAAATAAAATCGAAAAACACAAGGAAACATTGGCTTTCACGCAAAAAATTAAAATCAAGAAGTCATAAATTTTATAGCTCAAAAAAACGCGGCGCCCGACTCAAGACGCCGCGTTTTCATTAAGTGCTTGCAAGAATTAATAATTCATTACAGAATGTGTGTATATCATGTCTGCAACGGGCATGACACTTGTCCAAACCTCCCGTTCGGGGGGAACCTTTAAAAACCTTATGGAGCACTGAAATGAAAAAGACCGTTAGAAAACCTGCTGCGAAGAAAAGAACGATCGCTAAGAAAGCAACCGCTAAGAAAGTAGTTGCTAAAAAAACAGCCAAGAAAAAGCCGGCTAAAAAATCCGCTGCTAAAGTAGCGAAAAAAACCACCAAAAAGCCTGCTGCCAAGAAAAAAGTAGCGAAAAAGAAGAAGTAAGCTTTTTTCGCTTTTCTGAGTAAAATTTGATGCGGCCTTTGACCAATGTCAGGGCCGCATCAATTTTTTGTACTGCCGTGTTTTTTAAAAGGACCCCTTTATGCCCCTGCAATCCGCCCTTCTGTCCGCCTGGCCCTTGTTCTTCGGCCTGACCCTGATGATGGCGGGGTCAGGCCTGCAGGGGACTCTTCTCGGTGTCCGGGCAACAGAGGCGGGATTCGGCACGGTCGTCACCGGCCTTGTCATGTCCATGTACTATGCCGGGTTCATGGGCGGCACCTGGCTCGTCCCCAAAATGCTGAAAAACGTCGGCCATATCCGCGTGTTCACTGCGCTGGCCGCCATCGCCGCCATATCTGTTCTGATGCATGGCCTGTTCGTCACGCCGCTCCTCTGGATTCCGCTGCGCGTCATGACCGGATTCGCGTATGCCGGGCTTTATATCGTCGTCGAAAGCTGGCTAAACTACATGTCCACCAAGGATACGCGGGGCAAGATCCTGGCGCTTTACCTTCTCCTGACCTATCTGGGCATGGTCGCCGGGCAGTTTTGCCTGAACCTTGCCGATCCCCGGACCGACTCGTTGTTCATCTGCACCGCGATCTTCATTGTTCTCTCCCTGGTTCCTATTGCGCTCAGCAAGCGCCCCGCACCGGAATCCAGCACGCCCGCCGTCATGCCAATCAAATCGCTCTGGGCGACCTCTCCGCTCGGCGTATTCGCCATCACCTTGAGCGGCCTCGCCAGCAGCATGATACTGTCCATCGGCCCGGTCTACGCTGCCGAACGGGGATTTGACCATATGCAGATTTCCTGGTTTATGGCCTCCATGCTGGCCGGCGGCGTCGCCTTCCAGATCCCGGTCGGTCATTTATCGGACAGCATGGACCGCCGCAAAGTCATCACCATCATCAGCATCGCCTCGGCGGCCAGCGCCTTCCTTTGCTTCCTGACTGAATCCAGCCCGATATTTTACGTCAGCGCCTTCCTGCTCGGCGGATCCGCGATGACGATTTACGGCCTGTGCATCGCCTATACCAACGACCACCTGCAACCCCACCAGTATGTCGCCTCCTCCAGCTCTATGCTGACGGTGAACGGCATGGGCGCAATCTTGGGCCCTTTGCTTGCCACCAACCTGATGAACCTGTTCGGCACCGGATCCTATTTCCCGGCCATCGCAACGACCTTCCTCTGCACCACGGCCTTTGCCCTCTACCGCGCCACCCGCACCCAGGCGCCTGCAGCGCAGGCCGAATTCCGCACCGGCACCCCGGATCCCAGGGCCATGGCGCGGATTGATGATCGGGATGCTGCGTAAAAAGACTTCAGGCGGCCAGACGGTCCGCGCTTAAGGAATAAACCTTGTCCATACCCAGGATATGAACGTTAAACTCTGTCGTGAAATGCGTGGCGATGCTGACATGCGTCACGTCCAGCCCGCCCGTAAACGCCCCAAAACTCGGCAGGATCATCTTCTTTCCATCTTCGATAAAACACCGGCGGCGGACAAACCCGCCCTTGTGCGTCACGCCCGCGCAAGGGTGGAAATGCCCGCTGATCTCTCCCAGGCCTTCCCTGGTGGCTTCGTGGCGAAATGTAAGGCCGTTTAAGGTAAAAACCTCGCATTGGCTGGCACGGCTCGGCACCCAGGCGCCGTCATGGTTGCCCTGCACCCACACGGCCTGCAGGCTGCCGCAGATATCCTCCAGCATATCCATCTCGGTCAGGCCCATCCGCTCATGCCCGTCCGCGTCATGGAAACTGTCCCCCAGAAACAGGATGCGCGACGCCCCGCTGGCCGTAACGCACCGTTCCAAACGCTCCAGCGTCTCCCGGCTGTCATAAGGCGGCAGGAACTGCCCCTTCATCGCAAAATGCGATCCCTTCTCCAGATGCAGGTCGGAGACGATCAGCATCGATTCCTCATGCCAGAAAGCCGTGCCTTCAGGGCTGAGCGTAAACCGCTGGTTTGCGAAACTGATGCGCGTCATTCGTTAAAGTCCTGCCTCATCGAGGAGCTCTTTCTCCAGATCCTCCAGATAATACTCGCTCATGGTCGCTTTGTGAATCGTTTCCTTGCTGACCTCCAGCAACAGCGGCACCGCCAGCGGCGACACCCGGTCCAGCTTCACATGCGTAATCCGCCCCTGAACCCTCAATAAAAACGCCCCCAGCCGTTCCAGATCCACCATCCCGCCCGATGCGTCATGATACGCCGCCCGCAGCAGCACATGATCCGGCTCGTACTTCCGCAAAACGTCATAAATCAGGTCCGAACTCACGGTCATCTGCTTGCCCGTCTTCTGATGCCCCGGATGCCGCCGCTCGATCAGCCCGCCGATCACCGCCGCATCCCGGAACAGCCGCTTCAACAGTGGCGTATCCTGCATCCATTCCGCCAGATCGTCCGTCATCAGATCCTGGCTGAACAGCCCGTCAATATCCGTCGGCTCCTTCAGGCTCCAGCACGCCAGCGCATAATCGGTCCCGACAAACCCCAAAGGCTTATACCCGAACCGCTGCATCCGTTTCGCCAGCAGGAACCCCAGCGTCTGGTGCGCCGCCCGCCCTTCAAACCCGTAAGCAACCATATAAAACCGCCCGCCCCGGAAAAAAATCTCCACCAGCAGCCCATCCCTTGACGGCAACATCGACCGCTCCCCCTGCAGCCGCAGCCAGTCGCTAACATCATCGGGCAAATGCCGCCATTCCTGCGGATCGTTCAAAAGCGCCCGCACAATAGACGACAGATGCGTGGACATCGGCAGCTTTCCACCGTCATAGGATGGAATTTTTGGCGTGGAATCCTTGGTCAGGCTGACCATCACCATCATATCATGCAATCCATCAAACCGCAGGATTCGCCCGCCGAACAAAAACGTATCGCCCTTGCTCAATCCCTGCACAAACCATTCCTCGATCTTGCCCAGGGTTTTGTTCCGCAAAACCACTTTCAACATCGGCGCTTCAACAATCGCGCCGATATTCATCCGGTACTGGCGCAGGAACATCGGGCTGCTGACTGTATATACCCCCTCTTCCGTCTGCGTCAGCCGCGCAAACCGGTCATAGGCCTTCAGCGCATACCCGCCATCCTGCACAAAATTCAGCGTATCCTTAAAATCCTTCGAGGTCAGTTCACGATAGGGCCATGCCTTCCGCACCTCGTCATACAAAACCACAGGATCGAACAGCGCGGCGCACGCCGTACCAAAAATATGCTGCGCCAATACATCCAGGCCACCTGGCTTCGGCGCTGGCCCATCCAGCTCCCCGCGCCGGATCGCATCAATCGCCGCCACGCATTCCAGAAATTCAAACCGGTTCGACGGCACCAGCACCGCGCGGCTCGGCGCATCCAGCCTGTGGTTCGACCGCCCGATTCTCTGTAACAGCCGCGATACGCCCTTCGGCGCGCCGATCTGCACCACCAGATCGACATCCGCCCAGTCGAGGCCGAGATCCAGCGACGATGTCGCCACCACGCAATCCAGCGTCCCCGCCGCCATCTGCATCTCCACCTTGCGCCGCAGATCACGTTCCAGGCTTCCGTGATGCAAAGCAATCTTCAGATTGTCATCATTGATCTTCCACAATTCCTGGAAAATCAGTTCCGACTGCGCCCGCGTGTTCACGAACACGACCGACATTTTCGCGTCTTTCAACCGGCTGTACAGTTCCGGCAGCGCGTAAATCGCCATATGTCCCGCCCACGGCATCCGCGCATCCGTGCGCAAAATCTCGATCTCCGGCTTGATCCGCTCCGGCGCGCGGACGATTTGTCCCTGCCCCTTCCTGCAGAAGTAATCCTCCGCCGTACCCGCATCGTCCAGCGTCGCCGACAACCCGATCCGCCGCGCCTGCGGCGCAATCGTATCCAGCCGCGCCAAGGCCAGCGACAGCAAATCCCCCCGCTTCGAGTGCATCAGCACATGCAGTTCATCCACGACGATATAGCGCAGGTTCTTAAAATACTCCGGCGCTTCCTCATACGAAATCAGCAGCGCCAGGCTTTCCGGCGTCGTCATCAGCATATCCGGCGGCTTTGTCTTCTGCCTTTGCCGTTTCGCCTGCGGTGTATCCCCCGTCCGCGTCTCCACCCGGATCGGCAGATCTAGCTCCTCAATCGGCCGCGTTAAATTCCGGTGCACGTCAACGGCCAGTGCCTTAAGCGGAGAAATATAGACCGTATGTAGGCTCATACCCTTTTTGTCCTCCCCCGCCCGCCTGCGGGAAGGGGAGTTAGAGGGGGAGGGACTGCTTCTTTCTACATCTACCGCTAAGTAATCCCTCCCCCCTTGATTCCCCCTCCCGCAAGCGGGCGGGGGGAGAGTAGAAGTAAGATCCACAATCGACGGCAAAAACCCCGCCAGCGTCTTCCCCGCCCCCGTCGGCGCCATCAGCAGCACATCATGCCCGCCCTGCGCCGCCTTCAAAACCTCAAGATAAATAGGTTGAATTTTTATAAAGGAAATTTATTGACATATTATAAAAATTAAATGTAAACTCTGGCAACAACCATTAATAAAAAGGCTTATAAAATGACAAAACAAACTTTTACAGGCACCCTGGAAGCCCTCCAACAAAATCGTCCAGACGGCAGCTATCCTTCAGCATGGAGACATTTCCATGTTAAGGCCGCAAATGGTGTCAATGTACATGTTGAAGCTGATACGGGCGGTGCAAGAGATGCTCTGCTTAAGCTTGAAGGACAGACTGTATCCATAGAAGCCAATTATTATCCAGAGACTAGCAAGACCATCGCCATTGGAAATCGGCAAACATTAAAACCTGTCAGCCCTTAAATTCTGACTTCATATCCTGAAAGCGCAGACTATCTCTCTAAACATGAGCTTTCTGCGCCATGATTTATATATAGAACCGGCAGCGGCCTTTATCGACCCTCCCTGGCCCAAAGATCGCGCCATCATCACCCATGGCCACGCCGACCATGCGCGCGCTGGACATGACGCCGTTCTGGCCACGCCGGAAACCATCGCCATCATGAAACACCGCTACGGTCCGGACTGCGCAAAATCCTTCCAGCCGCTGCGCTACGGCGAAACAATCGACATGGATGGTGTCACGGTCAGCCTCCACCCCGCCGGGCACATCCTCGGCAGCGCCCAGGTGCTGCTGGAATGTAAAGGCCAGCGCATCGTCGTTTCCGGCGATTACAAACGCACGCCCGATCCCACCTGCCAGCCCTTCGAACCGCTGCGCTGTGACATCTTCGTCACCGAAGCCACCTTCGCCCTGCCCGTGTTCCAGCATCCCGATCCGGACGGCGAGGCAAAAAAACTGATCGCCAGCGTCGCGGCGCAGCCCCACCGCACCCATGTCGTCGGCTGCTATTCCCTGGGCAAATGCCAGCGCGTCATCAAGCTGCTGCGCCAAAACGGCTGGGACACACCGATCTATTTGCATGGGGCCCATGAAGGCCTGTGCAACGTCTATCAAAATCTCGGCGTCGATCTCGGTCCTCTGATCAAGGCCACAGGCCTGCCGAAAGAAACCTTCGACGGCCAGATCGTGCTGGCCCCCGCCTCCGCCCTGCAGGACCGCTGGGCCCGCCGCATGAACGACCCCGTCGTCTGCAACGCCTCCGGCTGGATGATGATCCGCCAGCGCGCCAAACAGGCCGGCGTCGAACTCCCCATGGTCATCTCCGACCACGCTGACTGGAACGAACTGCTGACGACGATTAAGGACACCCAGGCCGAAGAGATCTGGGTCACCCACGGCCGCGACGACGCATTGATTTATGAATGCCGGAAACAGGGATTGAAAGCCCGCCCCCTCGCCCTGAAATATGAGGATGAAAATGAAGATTAATCAGCAATCCATCCGACGTCGTCATCCCGGCGAAAGCCCGGCCCCAAGCAACCGTTCCGCCCAACCAAAACGCCAAAAATTTAATACGGCAGCGCCCTATCAAATGTGTATGGGTCCCGGCTTTCGCCGGGATGACACGTGTTATAAAACAATAAGCGAGGCTTAATGCGCGCCTTCGCCGCCCTCCTCGAAACCCTCGTGCTCACCCCCTCCCGCAACCGCAAGCTGGAGGCGCTGGAAGCCTATTTCAAATCCACCCCCGATCCCGACCGCGGCTTTGCTCTGGCATGCCTGACCGGCGAACTGACGCTTAAACAGGTGAAACCGAACGCCCTCCGTACCCTGGTGCTGGAACAGGTCGACCCCACCCTCTTCGAAATCTCCTACGATTATGTCGGCGACCTTGCCGAAACCATCGCCCTGATCTGGCCGCATCACAAGGAAGGCGACCTGCCCGGCGTCGCCACCATCATCGAACTGATGGAAAACACGCCGAAAAAAGACATCCCGGCCCTGCTGCACGATCTGTTGAGCCGCGCTACGGCCACCGAACGCCTGGCCCTGATCAAACTCGTCACCGGCGGCCTGCGCGTCGGCGTCTCCGCCCGCCTTGCCCGCACCGCGCTCGCGTCTTTGGGCAATATGGATCTCCAACAGGTTGAAAAAGTCTGGCACGGCGTCAGCGCCCCCTATGAACCGCTTTTCGCCTGGCTGGAAGGCCGCGCCGAAGCGCCCGAAATCCACCGCAACCACACCTTCCACCCGATGATGCTGTCGCACCCCATCGAAGAAGAAAAAGATTTCCTCACCCTGAAGCCCGAAGACTTCCAGGTCGAATGGAAATGGGACGGCATCCGTGTCCAACTGGTCTTTGATGAACAGAACCGCTGCATGTTCAGCCGCACCGGCGATAATATTTCCTCAACCTTCCCCGACGTCATGGAAACCCTGAAAGGCTCCGCTGTTCTGGACGGCGAATTGCTGGCCGGGAAAGATTTCGACGCCATGCCCTTCAACGCCCTGCAACAGCGCCTGAACCGCAAGACCGTCGCCAAATCCCATCTGCAGGACTTCCCCGCCTTCGTCCGCGTCTACGACATGCTGTTCGACGGCGATGAAGATATCCGCGACCTGCCTTTAAGCCAGCGCCGCCAGCGCCTCAAAACATGGCTGGACAACAACCCGCAAACGCGCCTCGACCTCTCCCCCATCATCGACTTCAAAACATGGGACGAACTCGGCGACATCCGCCGCAGGGGCGCCGATGACCACGGCCATGAAGGCGTGATGATCAAGCATAAGGAAAGCCCTTATCTGGCCGGCCGCCCGAAAGGCCACTGGTATAAATGGAAACGCGACCCGCGCCTGCTCGATGCCATTCTCATGTACGCCCAGCGCGGCCATGGCAAACGCTCCAGCTTCTATTCCGACTACACCTTCGGCGTCTGGAAAGGCAACGAAATCGTCCCCATCGGTAAGGCCTATTTCGGCTTCACCGACGAAGAACTGAAGCTTCTGGATAAATGGATTCGCAACAACACCATCGAACAATACGGCCCCGTCCGCGAAGTGAAAAAAGAACTGGTCTTCGAAGTCGCCTTCGACTCCGCCCATGAAAGCCCCCGCCACAAATCCGGCATCGCCCTCCGCTTCCCCCGCATCAACCGCATCAGATGGGATAAGCCGGTGCAGCAGGCGGATACATTGGAAGGCGCCGCAAAGTTCGTCAGTTAAATTGAGCGAAACAGGGAATCCCACATCCCCAGAACTTTCTTCATCGAAAGTGTCTCCGTAATCCTCATCGCCCTCTGTCCCATCTCTTCCGCCTTGCTAGAATGCTTCAAAATATACCGGATGGAATCCGCCAGTGCCTCCAGACTGGTGATATCCGTCAACAATCCGTTCACCCCGTCACTCACCACCGCCCGCACCCCAATCGCATCCCGCCCGGCGATCACCGGCAACCCCACCGCCATCGCCTCGCACAGGGCATTCGGAAATCCTTCGAACAGAGACGGCATCACATACGCCTCCGCATGATGCAACAGCCCAAATGGCATCTGCAACAACCCAGGCATCATCACCCGGTCCTGAATTTCTAGGCTCTGCGCCAGCACCTCCAGCCTGTCCCGCTCCTCCCCTTCCCCCAGTATCACCAGATGAAGATCGGCATGCTCACGGTACAAAAGCGCGAACGCCCGCAGCAGTGCATCGAAATTCTTTTCCGGGCTTAACCGCCCCATCGCCGCGATAAACGGAAAGTCCGGCTTCTGCCCATGCCCTGTATCCGGTTTCAGCACAGGATTGGGAATGACATGCGTTTCAAGCTTCCTGAAATACCCTGCCGCCTGATCCGTCTGCACGGTAATGGCGGAAGCCAGCGGATACACCATATCCCGCATCAGCCTTAATGCCCGCGACGCCGGAATAAACCGCGGATCTGACCGTTCGCAGGCCACCACCGGAATGCCCAGACTCCGCGCCGCCAGCACGCCGGGGATCGACGCTTCCGGCATAAAACACACCAGCACGTCCGGCCTCTCCGCCCGCAAAATCTCCCGCAGATCCCGCACGCGCCGCACATTGGCGCCTACGGCCTTTGCCGCCTTCCCCGCCCCGCCCGGCAAGCCCAGCTTCATCAGCCGCACGGACGGCGGCAGCGCATAAAACGGCTCCTGCTCCGCATAAGTCATCAGCGTCACGCGATCCCCGCGCTCCGCCCATGCCGCGCACAGCATCGCAGCCACCCGTTCCGCCCCGCCCGCCTGCATCGTGGGAATCAAAAAGGCGATATTCATGCACGCCCCCTTCCCGTCATCCCGGCGAAAGCCGGGACCCATGCGATATTAAAGCATGGCAAGCGGCGAAGATTATAACGCGGAGACCCGGAGATCCGGAGACATTCAGAATCACAAAACTTCGTGTCTCCGGGCCTCCGGGTCTCCGCGTAAAAACCTGCCTTTAGCGAAGCGGCCCATTCGAATAGGTCCCGGCTTCCGCCGGGATGACGGCGGTTGTTAAGCCAGCAAACTTTCATACAAATTCTCATAATCTGAAACAATTTTATCCCAATCGAACATCGCCGCCCGTTCCAGCGACTGCCCGCGCATTTTCTCCCGCCAGTCAGCATTCGCCAGCGCATGCCCCATCGCCTCGGCAATTTCTTCAGGCCGCGCCGGATCGAATAGCCGCGCATACCGGCCCTGCCCCGCAATATCCCGGCATCCCGGCGCATCCGCCGTCAGAACCGGCAACCCCGCCGCCATCGCTTCCACAATCGCAATCCCGAATGTTTCGATCAGCGACGGAAACAGGAAACAATCCGCTGTACTGTATAATTCCAGCAATGCCTGCGCCGGCAGGTCAAAATCCTTATTCAAAGCAGGCGGCGCAATCGCATCCAGCAGCACAAAATGCTCCATCACGCCTTCGCGCACCATCTCCGGCCGCAACGCCTCCATATCCCGTCCCGCCAGCACCACGGCAAAATTCTTCTGCGTCCGCGCCAGAATCTTGACCGCCGGGATCAGCGCCGCGAAATTCTTCTTCGGATGATTCCGCGCCACCCCCAGAAACAGGAAACAATCCTCAGATAACCCATGCGCCGCGCGAAAACCATCAATCGGCTGCGCCTTCGCGAACCGCGTCACATCCACCCCGTTCGGAATATTCCTTATACTCGAGTCCGGCACACCCAGTGCTCTGTATTCCTCTGCCACCGTATCCGTAATGGCTACCAGCGCCGGAAGCTCCGGAATCCATGCACGTACAAGCCGGTCGATGGCCGGGTTCTGCCGAAACCCGTAATCGATACTGGCATCCACCTGAATATCTGCCCCCGCGCTCCTCATCATCACGGCCTTAAACTTCGGCAGATGCGACAACCGCGCCAGCGCCACGCCCAACGGCCATGCCATCGTGCAATGCCACACATCCACCGGCACCCGCCACGCGAAATATCTGAAAAACCCGGACAACACCGGCATAGCTGCAGCAGGCGCTTGTGTTGCAAGGCTGATCGCCTTCATCGGCAGGGCATGAATGCTATACGGCGCTTCAAACTTCTGCGCATGCAGCGCCTTATACTGACTGGCCGGAATAATCACATGCACGTCATGCCCGCGCTGCGACAGCCGCCGCGCGATATTATGCAGGCCCACCTCCATCCCGCCCAGCCCGGGCAAGAAAGACGGCGTCGGCATGGCGATGGTCAGCTTATCGGCCATAGGCCCGCTCCAATACCGCCAGCCGCAGCGCGGGTTGCGTAAACGCCCCATCCATCCGCCGCAACCACACATCTTTCACCGCATCCGCGCTCCACCCCGGAATAACCGGCTGCGCCTCCCGCGCCTGCATATATCGCGCCGCCGGAAAGACAAATCCCTGCTTCCCCGGCGTCAGCAATTCCGTCGGCATATACCGCGCCAGCAAACGCCTTGCGACTGACTTTGATCCGAACCCGATCAGCGCCCGCTGGTCCATATCCCCCATCAGATCCCACAGCGCACGGCTCAAAAACGGCGTCCGCACCTCCACCCCCGCCCGCATGCTGCCGCGGTCGATGGCAGGAATATAACTTTGCGGCATCGACAGATCACAATCGAAATCCCGCACCCTGAACGCAAGGTCTTTCTCCTCTTCCGTATGAATTTTTCTGTCATCCTGAGCGCAGCGAAGGATCTTCACTGCTAGGCCAGGTTCACCGGCTCAGATCCTTCGCTGCGCTCAGGATGACAGGTTTGGCGTGAGGATAAAAACAAACAGTCCGGCAATGGCGCAATCCGCTCCATCCACGGCAAAGCCCTGCCGTTTTTCGTCTGCATGAAATCCCGATCCGCCCGCCCCGTAATCGTCTCCGCCAGATTTTTAAACTTCGGCGACGGCACAAACTTTAAAGGCTTCAGAAAACCGCCATACCGGTACAACATCCGACGCTGATACAGCGTGTCATATTTCCGGTACCCGTAAAACAGCTCATCCCCGCCCAGCCCGCTCAGCGCCACGGTCAGATGCGCCTTCGCGGCCCTGCACATCTGATGCACCGCCAGCGCCGTCATATTGTCATTCGGCACGCCATAGAGATCCAGCAACGCCCCCGGCGCATCCTTCCACGACTCATCCCCCACACTATCAATAATCCGGTGCGGCAACCCAAAATGCGCCGCAATCCGCGCCGCCTCCCGGCTTTCATCTTTCCCATCCGGAAACGCGACTGTAAAACTGTTCAGACTGACGCCCAACTCCTTCGCCGCCAGCGCCGCGACCAGGCTGCTATCCACCCCGCCCGACAAAAACAATCCCAACGGCACATCCGACCGCAGGCGTAGCGTCAGCGACTGGCACAGCGCATCGCGAACCTTATCAATCTCTTTCTCGGTCAGCGCCTCAACCTTGCCGCGTCCCATATGCGGAATAGGCTTGTAATAATAAGTCCGCTGCTTCACATCCCCATGCCGCCCCACCGTGATATGCTGCCCCTGCGCCACGGATTCCAGCCCCGCATAGCCCGTCTCCGGCGGCCGGATATACCCCAGATACAACAGGTCCGCCTTCTGCCCCTCGCTCGGTTCAAATTTCAAGCCGAACGCCTTGATCAGCGGCCCGGCTTCCGAACAGAAATAAACACCTTCCGGCCTGTGCAGCAGGTAAAGCGGCTTCTCCCCGAACGGATCGGTGGCCAGATGCAAAACACCCAGCTCATCCATCAAAGCAAACGCAAACATCCCGTCAAACTGATGAAGGGCTTTCGGCCCCCAGTTTTTCCAGGCCTGCAACACCACTTCCGTATCGCCTTCGGTATGAAAATCCCCCGGCGGCAGAAGCGAGCGCAATTCCTTATAATTATACAGCTCACCGTTATAAACGATCACCGCCTGCCCTGCCTTCATCGGCTGGTCGCTGCGGCTGGCCGTATCGATGATCGACAGGCGGCGGTGGCCGAGATACAGCCCCTTGCCTTCGTCGATATATTCCCCAGCCCCGTCCGGCCCGCGATGCGCCACGCCGTCGCGCATCGCCCGCAACAGGGCGATATCCTGTTCGGTGAGCGGTCGGTTCAGCCTGCATCCGGATATGCCGCACATCAGCGCGCTATCCCTGCCCGTTGAATCGCTACCCTCTCCATCGTCATCCCGGCGAAAGCCGGGACCCATACAATAGCGCAGCTTCGCAATAGGCAAAGAATAAACGCGGAGGCCCGGAGACC
>JBGAQU010000036.1:0-24555 GCA_044220535.1 Alphaproteobacteria bacterium
CTTTCCAACTCGTGAGGATTTAGACGCCTGGCTTAAATCTGAACCCTATGTCGTACAGGATGTATGGAGGGAAGTGACTGTCCTTCCATGCAAGGTTGGGCCATCTTTTATTAAATAAATCTTTTGTCCACAGAACCTAGGAAGGCCAGAGGGATAACATGCCCAACATAGCCTTCGGATTTCTGGCTAGCGATATAGGCGAGGCAGGATTCGCGCTGCGCATCGAGAGAGTTGAAATCCTGATCCTATCTTCGGCCTTGGTAAGAGTTGTGCGGAAGCTGGCCCTCCTACGCATTTGGCAAAAAAGAACCAAAGCTGCCGCGAGATGGGCCTGCCGACCCGACGGTTTCTCCGTGTCTCATCAATCTTAGGGGGCTTTGTCTCTAAGTATCTTAGTGTCTTCGTTTCTCATCATCGGATAACAATCCGGCTATAAAAATAGAAGCAGATTTCGGGTTCAAAAGTCAAATTACTGACCTTATTTTCCGTAGCGAATGCGATAAGGTCCTGTATGAAATTTTAGATATTCAAGTCGCTGTAATCTGAAAGCAGGTTTCAAATTTCTGCGTCAATAAAACAAACCTCGCTTGACGAAAATCAAGTCTTCGCGCGCCGTTTTGATCCACTCTCCGATTAAGAACGCAAACTGGTTCCGGAGAGTAACATGAAGAATTTCAAATCTGCCCTTGCCGCCGCCGTTTCGATCCTCGCGCTTGTGCATCCGGCCTATGCCGCGCCGCAGACGTCCACCTGGAACGTCGACGGATCGGACTGGCTGTCGCCGAACCGTTTCGAACTGCGCGCCCGCGCCCTCGGGGTCGTGCCGCAGGAGAATTCCAGCCTGAACGTGCCCGGCAAGCTGAAGGTCAGCAACACGATGACGCCGGAGCTGGACCTGACTTATTACTTCACCAACAATATCGCGGCGGAAGTGATCGCCGGGACGGCGCGGCACACGGTGCGGTACGGCGGATCGGTGGCGGCGCAGACCTGGATCCTGCCGCCGACCGTCACGGCGCAGTATCATTTCACGCCCGACCAGGCCTTCAGCCCCTATGTCGGCGCGGGCCTGAACTATTCGATTTTCTACGGCGAGAACAGCAAGGCCCTGCCGGACGTCGATGTCGGCAACCATATCGGCTATGCCTTCCAGGCCGGGGCGGATTACTGGATCGACGACCATTGGGGCCTCAACTTCGACGTCAAGAAGATCTTCCTGAAGGACGTGGACGTGACCGCCGTCAACGGCGCGGTCCACGGCAAGCTGGACGTCGATCCCTGGCTGATCGGCGCGGGCGTCGCCTACCGCTTCTAAGCGGCGTTGTTTAAAAAATATAAAAGCCCGGGTTTGCCCGGGCTTTTTCATACCGCCTGTGAATGCCGTTTTTGCGGGGGGCCCGGGGACGCGGCGCGGTCGAAAGCGTGGGCGGCCAGACGAGCTGCGTGCGGATGCAGGATTCGGACGACACCGTTCTCCAGCGCCACGAGGCCCGCCGCTATCAAGGGCTCCAGCCGCGCCGCGTAAGGCGCGAAATAATCGCGGGGCATATCGTAACGCGCCCGCGCGGCGTCGAGATCTGCTTCCATGAAGCACATCAGCGCGCCGATCACCTCACCGTGAATCCGGTCGGCCGGGTCGATGACGAAGCCCTTGTTCACCGGCAGCCGCCTCTCCCCGACCGCCTGGGTGTACAGGCGCAGGTCGGCGATATTCTGACTGTATCCCTCCGCGAACCGGCCGATGGCGGACGCGCCGAAGCCGATCAGCGTCGTGGCGGTGTCAGTCGTATAACCCTGGAAATTCCGGCGCAAAGTAAGCTCGCGCAAAGCGATCGCCATTGAATCGGACGGCAAAGCGAAATGGTCGATGCCGACGGGGACGTAACCGGCGTCTTTCAACAGCCCGCTCCCCGCTTCGTACAGATCGTAACGCAGCGCGGGACCGGGTAAATCGTCCATCAAATCCATGTGTTTTTTCATCCAAGGCACATGGGCGTAGCCGAAAAAGGAAACGCGGTCCGGCTTCATGGTCAGCGCGATCTCAATCGTCCTGGCGATGCTTTGCACCGACTGGCCGGGCAGGCCGTACATCAGGTCGAAATTGATGCCGTGGATGCCATAGGCGCGGCACAGCCGCGCGGCCTCCCAGCTTTGCGAAGGCGTTTGCGGGCGATTGACCCGGCGCAGAATGGCTTCGTCGAAATCCTGCACGCCCAGGCTGATCCGCGTCACGCCGTTCGCGGCGAAGGCGGCGATCCGCGCCTCGCTCATCTGTCGCGGATCCGCCTCGACGGCGATTTCCGCGCCGGGCGGCATCTCGAAACGCCCCCGGATGTCGTTCATAAGGCGCGCGAACGCCGGGGGCCGCAGCAGGGTCGGCGAGCCGCCGCCGAAATGCAGGTGCGAAACGCGCCGGGACTTCAGAAAATCCGCGACCATGCCGATCTCGCGCCCCAGCGTATCCACATAGGATTCGACGCGGCCATAATCGTTGGCGATATGGGTGTTGCAGCCGCAGTAATAGCAAAGCCGCGAACAGAACGGGATATGGACGTAGAGCGACAAAGGCCCGTCACCGGCGGCAGACAGCCAGCCGCGACAGGCGCTTTCGGGAAAGCCGGGCTGGAAGGACGGCGCCGCCGGATAGCTGGTGTAGCGCGGCACGGCGGCGTCGAGTTTCAGGATTTGTTCTTTCATGTTCATTGTCACGCGCCTGTCAGGGAGTCCATGGCCCGGCGCAGGATCTCCGCGCTGCGGCGCAAACCCACCTCCTCCGCCTCTGACAGCCGTGGATAAAGGATGCGCTCGATCCCCCGCGCCGAGATGACGCGCGGGAGAGACAGAGACAGGCCTTCCATCACCCCCGTCGTCGGGGCCGAACAGGTCAGGACGGCATGCTCATCCTCGATAATCGCCCGGGCCAGCCGCGCCATGCCCGCGCCGATGCCGTACCAGGTCGCGCCCTTGCCCTCGATGATGCGGTACGCGGCCTTGCGCACCGCGTCGTCGATCGTTGCCTTTATATCGGCGGTGAGAGGTCTTCCCGCTTGCAGGCCGAATTCATGGACGTCCAGGTTGCTGACATTCGCGCCCGACCAGTGCAGCACCTCGGAATCGCCGTGCTCGCCCAGCACATGGGCGTGCACGGAATGGGACGATACGCCCAGATGCTGCGCCAGCAGCGTGCGGAAACGCGCCGTGTCGAGGATGGTGCCGGACCCGATGACCTTGCCCGGCGCGTGCCCGGCTTCCGCCGCGAAACGCGCCGCCATGCCCGTCATGATGTCGACCGGGTTGCTGGCGATCAGGAGAAGGGCGTCCGGGGCGGCTTTCAAAATGGCGGGAATGACCGCGCCGAAAATATCCGCGTTGCGCTTCAGCAGATCCAGCCGCGTCTCGCCGGGCTTCGAGCTGACCCCCGCCGCGATCATGACGATGCCCGCACCTGCCAGCCGGCTGTAATCGCCCGACAGGACCGGCATCGGCTTGGCGAAAGGCGTGGCGTGCAGGATATCCTCCGCCTGCGCCCGCGCCAGGGCAGCGTTGCTGTCGACCAGCATCAGCTCCGTCCCCACGCCGCCCATCACGCAGGCGTATGCGCTGGCCGATCCGACATGGCCGCAGCCGACGATTCCTATTTTCATGATATGGCCCTTCTGTCCGTCAAACCGCGCAGGATGGCGCGCCTGGCGGGGGGAATATGATTACCGGCGCGCAACAGCGCCTGCCGCGCCAGCCGGGAGATGGGACCGGTCCTGGTATAAAGCCGCACCAGCGCGTTGGTGGCATGGTACAGCGGCAGCGTCGCGCGGCGGTGCACGACCTCGTACCGTTCCAGGATGCGCCGGTCGGCGATATCCCATCCCCTCGCCGTTCCGTCCGCGACCAGGGCGCTTAAGGTATCCGCGCCGCGCAGGCCGAGATTGAAGCCGTGCGCGGTGACGGGATGCATGCCGACGGCGGCGTCGCCGGCCAGGGTGAACCGGTTTGCCTGGAACTTTCGGGCATAGACGGCGACCAGCGGATAGGCGAAGCGCGGCGAATCGAGGCGCAAGGCCCCGCAATACCGCCCCAGGTCGCGTGAAAGATCGGCGGCGAAGTCTTCCACGTTCATCGCCATGACGACGGCGGCCTTGCTTTCCGGCAAGGTCAGCACCACCGAACACGCGCCGTCCCGAAGCGGCAGGACCGCCAGCGTCCTGTCATAGCCGAAGCATTCATAGGCGGTAAGACGCAAATCCTTTTTATGCGTCATGCGGCAGACGATGCAGACGCGCCTGAAATCCAAGCGGTCGTCGCCGACACCCATGAAACCGCGCATGGCCGAAAATCGGCTGTCGGCGGCGACCAGCAGGCGGGCGGCGAGGTTTTCGCCGTTTTCCAGACTCAATCTGGCAAAATTCCCGTTCGTCTCCGCGCCGCTGATTTCGGAATTGCATATCAAGGATATGTTCGGCATGGCCGCCGCGGCTTCGTAAAGAGCGCGGCGTATGACGTTATTAGCGACCATGTGTCCAAGATGGCCTTCACCAGCTTCGCGGGCGGAAAAATTCATTGAATAAAGCGATTCCCCGTCGATCACTTTCGCGTCGCGGATCAATGAGATTTCATGCGCATGCATATTCTCGACCGCGCCGCACCGCTCCAATACCGCCCAGGACGCATGGGTCAGGGCGATCTCGCGTCCGTCATAAGCGGGATTTTCCAGAGTTTCCCGTGCCTGCCGGTCGACCACGGCAACCGACAATCCTTGCCGCGCCAACAGCACCGAGAGCGCCAAACCCACCGGGCCGCCCCCGACGATTGCTATATCAAAACCGGAATGCCTTCTCATATTACAAACTTATTCACGCGCGAATTTTCCATGCTTTGATATTTATCAAGAAAGTTGGCGGAAAATTTTATATCATCGGGCCCAAGTCAATAGTAACCTGCGAGAGTTCCCATGATCGACGAACTTCTGGTCAATATGTCCCGGTGGCAATTCGCCCTCACCGCCATGTACCATTTCCTTTTCGTGCCTTTGACGCTGGGGCTGAGTTGGCTCCTGGTCATCATGGAATCGGTCTTCGTCATGACGGGTAAGGAAATCTACCGCGACATGACGAAATTCTGGGGCAAGCTGTTCGGCATCAATTTCGCCCTCGGCGTTACCACCGGCCTGACCATGGAATTCCAGTTCGGCACCAACTGGGCCTATTACTCGCATTATGTCGGCGACATTTTCGGCGCGCCGCTCGCCATCGAAGGGCTGATGGCTTTCTTCCTCGAATCGACCTTCGTCGGCCTGTTCTTCCTCGGCTGGGACAGGTTGAACAAGGTGCAGCATCTGGGATGCACCTTCCTCGTGGCGCTCGGCTCCAACCTGTCGGCGCTGTGGATTCTGATCGCCAACGGCTGGATGCAGAACCCGGTCGGCGCGGCCTTCTCCCCCGACACGATGCGGATGGAAATGGTGAATTTCGCCGACGTATTGTTGAACCCTGTCGCGCAGGCGAAATTTATCCATACCGTCTCGGCGGGTTACACCACCGCCTGCATGTTCGTACTGGGGATCAGCAGCTGGTACATCCTGAAAGGCCGCGACCTGGCCTTTGCCAAGAGGTCCTTCGCGGTGGCGTGCGGCTTCGGCCTTGCCTCCGTCCTCTGCGTCCTGGTGCTGGGCGATGAAAGCGGTTATTCCGTCGGCAAGGCGCAGCAGACCAAGCTCGCGGTGATCGAGGCGGAATATGAAACCCTGCCCGCGCCCGCCGCCTTCACGGCCATCGGCGTCCCGAACGACCAGACCTTGAGCGTCGACCACGCGGTGAAAATCCCGTGGCTGCTCGGCCTGATCGCCACGCGTTCCACCGACACGAAAGTCATGGGTATCAAGGACATCATTACCGATAACGAGCGGCGCATCCGCAACGGCGTCGTCGCCTACGGCTATCTCGAAAAACTGCGCGGCGGCGACAAGTCGCAGGACACGCGCGACGCCTTCGACAAGGTGAAGGGCGATCTCGGCTACGGCCTGCTGCTGAAACGCTATGTCGAGAACCCGGCGATGGCCACGGACGCGCAGATCGAGCAGGCGGCGCGGGCGGCGATTCCCGCCGTCGCGCCCATGTTCTGGAGCTTCCGCGTCATGGTCGGCCTTGGATTTTATATGCTGGGCCTGATGATCCTCGCCTTCTGGTTCAACGCGCGGCGCGTGATCGAGCAAAAACGCTGGCTTCTGAAACTGTTCGTTATCAGCATACCCGTGCCGTGGATCGCGGCGGAGATCGGCTGGTTCGTGGCGGAATTCGGCCGCCAGCCCTGGTCGATCAACAACGTGCTGCCGACCTTCCTGGCGGTGTCGGACCTGAGCCACGCGGATCTCATATTCAGCATGCTGTCCTTCTTCACCCTCTACGGCGTGCTGCTGGCGGCGGAAATGTACCTGATGGTGAAATTCGCGCGGCGCGGCCCCAGTTCGCTGCATCTCGGCCGCTATCATCATGAAGCCGGACAAGGAGTGTAAAATGATCTTCGATTATGAAACCCTGAGACTCATCTGGTGGCTGCTCATCGGCATATTGCTGATCGGCTTCGCGATCCTCGACGGCCACGACCTCGGCGTCAACAGCCTGCTGCCCTTCCTCGGCAAGTCCGACACGGAGCGGCGGCAGATCATCAACGCGGTCGGCCCGCACTGGGACGGCAACCAGGTCTGGCTGATCACGGCGGGCGGTGCCATCTTCGCCGCCTGGCCGTTCGTCTACGCCGCGGCGTTCTCCGGCCTGTACATGGGGCTGCTGCTGGTGCTGTTCGCGCTGTTCTTCCGTCCGGTCGGCTTCGATTACCGCAGCAAGATCGAGGATAAACGCTGGCGGTCCGCCTGGGACTGGGCGATTTTCGCCTCCGGCTTCGTGCCCAGCCTCGTCTTCGGCGTCGCCTTCGGCAACCTGCTCCAGGGCCTGCCCTTCCATATCGACAATATGTTCATGCCACATTATGAGAAGCATTTCATCTTCGCGCTGCTCGAACTGCTGAACCCCTTCGCCCTGCTCTGCGGCGTCCTGAGCTTTGCCATGCTGACGGCGCAGGGCGCCTTATGGCTGCAACTGCGCACCGACGGGCCGGTGGCCGAGCGGGCGCGGGCGGTGGTGAAAATCTTCGCGCCGCTGACCCTTATCCTGTTCGCGCTGGGCGGCGCATGGATCGCCTATGGCATCGACGGTTTTCGCGTCGTCGGGACGCTGGCGCACGGCGAGGCCTCCAATCCGCTGGGCAAGACGGTCGAGATGACGCGTGGCGCATGGCTCGACATTTACAAGACCTTCCCGCCGGCCCTGGCCGGCCCGGTCCTCGGCCTTGCCGGCGCGGCGCTCGCCTTCGCTCTGTCGGGCGCGCGGCGGCCAGCCCTGGCCTTCATCTGCAACTCGCTGGCCATCGCGGGCGTGATCGGCACGGCGGGCCTGTCGATGTTCCCGTTCGTCATGCCGTCCTATACCAACCCTGCATCCAGCCTGACGTTGTGGGACGCGACCTCCAGCCAAACGACGCTGATGCTGATGTTCTGGGCGGTGGCGATGTTCCTGCCTTTCGTCCTCGGCTATACCATATGGGCCTATGTCCGCATGTGGGGACGCGTAACGGCAGACGGCATCGCGCGCCAGAGCCATTCGGTTTATTGAGGAGAGAAAGCAATGTGGTATTTCACCTGGATCCTCGGGGTTTTCGCGGCGCTCGCCGCCGGGATCATCAACGTGATGTGGTATGAGGCGCAGGATGCCTACAAGCCCGATGGCGAACGGGATAACGCCGGATAACGGACAGGCTTTCCTAAAAGCGAAAATGCCGGAGGCGCGGCGTTTTGTCCGCGCCTCTGTTTTTTTCGCCTGCCTGAACGCGGCGGCGATGATTGCGGCGGCCTGGGTTTTTTCCGGCCTAGTCCGCGACCTGGCCTTTCATCATGCGGCGCAAAATGCGATCGCGCCGGGCCTTATCCTCCTGGCCGCGCTTTATGCCGCGCGGGCATTGTTGTCCTTTCTCGCCGACGACCACGCGGCACGCGGCGCGCTTGCCGTCAAAAGCGCGGTGCGGCGCGATATGCTCCGCACCCTGCTGGCCCGAGGCCCGGCAAAGCTGTCCGAGGATACAAGCGGCGGCATTATCAACGCCTATGTCGAGGGGGTGGAGGCGTTGCACGGCTATTACGCCCTGACCCTGCCCGCCCGCGTCACCGCCGCGCTGATCCCGCTGGCGATTTTTTTCTTCGTCCTGCCCGCCGACTGGATGTCGGCACTTGTGCTGATCGTCACCGCGCCGCTGATTCCCGTCTTCATGATCTGGATCGGCAGGGGGGCGGAGGCTTTGAATCAAAAACAGTGGCGTCGCATGACCTTCATGAGCGGCCATTTCCTCGACGCGATCCAGGGCCTTTCAACCCTGAAACTCTTCAACGCCGGAAAACGCGAGGCCGCCGCGATCCGCAGAATCGCGGATGATTTCCGTGTGGATACGATGGAGGTCCTGCGCGTCGCCTTCCTGTCGTCGCTGGCGCTGGAATTTTTCGCGACGGTCAGCATCGCCATGATCGCCGTGCTGATCGGATTCCGCCTGCTGTGGCACGAGGTCGATTTCCGCGCCGGTTTTTTCGTCCTGCTGCTCGCCCCCGAATTCTATCTGCCCCTGCGGCGCATGGGTACGCATTATCACGCAAAGATGGAGGCCGTCGCCGCCGCAGAGACGCTCGCGCCACTGATGGAAAACCCCGCAGGTGCAACAGGAGCGCCGTTCGCGGCGGACGGCGTGTCGGTCCGTTTCGAGGCCGTCACCTTCGCCTATCCTGGGCGTGCCCCTGTCCTGCGCAACACCACCTTCTCTATCCAACCGGGCGAAACAGTGGCGCTGGCCGGGCTGTCCGGCGCGGGGAAAAGCACGATCATCCTGCTTCTGCTCGGGTTCCTGGCGCCGCAGGCCGGGCGCATTTTCATCAATGAAATACCACTCGATGCGCTCAACCCCGAAAGCTGGCGGCGCGGCCTGTCGTGGCTGCCGCAAAGGCCGCGCCTGTTCGGCGGCACGGTGGAAAACAATATCCGCCTAGCCGCGCCGGATTCGCCGAACACGCGCATCAACCGGCTCATCGACGATTGCGGCATCCGCCCCCTTGCGGCGAACCCCGTCGGCGAAAACGGGGCGGGCCTGTCGGGCGGCCAGATCCAGCGCGTGGCGCTGGCGCGGGCGCTCCTGCGCGGCTCGCCTCTGCTCCTGCTCGATGAACCGACCGCGCATCTCGACCCCGAAACCGAAAGCCTCGTCCACGCGGCGCTGCAAAGGCACAAGGGTAATGCAACCGTCCTGTTCGCCGCGCACCGCGAAGCTTCCCTGGCGCTGGCGGACCGCGTCCTGACCATCGCGAACGGCGGCGTCCTTGAAACAAAACGGAGGGCGGCATGAAAAACCTTTCCCGTTTCCTCGCGCTGTACCGACCTTACCGCGCCCAGGTTTTTCTCGGCATCGCCCTGTCCGCCGTTTCGCTGTCCGCCAGTATCGGCCTGCTCGCCCTCTCCGGCTGGTTCATAACGGCGATGGGTATTGCGGGCGCGGCGGGGCTGACGCTCAATTATTTCACGCCCGCCGCGATCATCCGGGCCTGCGCCATCCTCCGCACCGGCGGGCGCTACGCCGACCGGCTGGTCAACCACGACGCCGCCCTGCGCGTCACGGCGTCGTTCCGGCAATGGTTCTACGAACGGCTGGAACCGCTGGCCCCGGCGCGTTTACAGGATTTGCACAGCGGCGAGATCTTCGCCCGCCTGCGCGGCGACATCGACACGCTGGAGCGTTTTTACCTGAACGGCTTCCTACCGCTCTGCACCGCCGCGATCGGCGGCGCTGGCGTTTTCGCGGCGCTCTCGGTCTACAGCCCCGCGCTGGGCTGCATCGAGGCCGGCCTGCTCGCCGCCGCCGGATTCGGCATTCCTCTGTTGCTGGGACGTGTCGGACGCGCGGACCAGGCGAAGATGGACGCCCTGCTGCGCCGCGCCCGGGCGGACATGGCAGACACGATTCAAGGCATGGGCGAATGGCTGGTCTATGGCGGCGCGGAGTCCCGCGCGGCATCGTTCGATCAAATCTCGGGCAATCTCGCCGCCCTCCAGCTGCGCATGGCCCGGCGCGACGCGCTGGCACATTCGGCGGCGCTGCTCGCCATGGGATGCGCCCTCGCCGCCGGGCTGTGGCTGGCCGCGCCGATAGCGGATTCGGGCGCGTTCGCGGGCGCGCAGGCTGGACTGATCGCACTTTTGTGCCTTGCCGGGTTCGACGCCGTGCTCGCCGCGCCCCTTGCGCTGCAATCCCTGGGGGCCGCACGTGCCGCCGCCATGCGCGTCTTTGACATCACCGACCGCACGCCGGACGCAACGCCTGCGCGCACCGTCCCGGAAACACCATTCTCCTTAAAAGCCGATTCCCTGTCATTTGCCTATCGCGACCGGCCCGTGCTGAAAAATTTGTCTTTCGAGATCCGCGCCGGAGAGATCGCTTCGGTCACCGGCCCCAGCGGCGCGGGCAAGACCACGCTGCTCAACCTGTTGGCCGTGTTCTGGCGGCCTGGTCCCGGCATGCTGTTGCTGAACGGGCGGGACATTGGCGATTGCGATCCGGAATCCGTCCGCGCCCGTTTCTCCTTCGCGCCGCAGAAACCCTATATTTTCGCCGACACGATCCGCGCCAATCTCCGCCTTGCCGATCCGGACGCGACCGAAGCGATGCTCGACGAGGTCTGCGAAGCCGCCGGGCTGGCCGATGTTATCCGCGACCTGCCCGAAGGCTACGATACCTATATCGGCGAAAACGGGCTGAAGCTGTCGGGCGGACAAATCCGCCGCCTCTCCCTCGCCCGCGCCCTGCTGAAACCCGCCCCCTGCCTTATCCTCGACGAACCCGGCGAAGGACTCGACCCGGCGCGGGAGGCGGAAGTGATGCGTTCAGTGCTTGTCCTGGCGGCAAAGCGCGGCCAGACCGTCCTGATCGCCGCTCATAAGCCCGTTTCATATCCCGGCATGCGGATCATTGCCATCCCCGCCCGGCATCCATAAACATCAATGCAGATAAGCGTCAAACCAGGAAGCCGCCTTTTGCGCGGTTTCGTTCAGGGCGCGCACCGTTGCGAACACGCTGTCCGCATCCGGAAGAACATGCAGTTCGCAGGTCGAATTGATCTTCTCCAGCGCCTCGCGGTTCACGGCGAGATTATCCGGATCGTGGCCGCAGGCGACAAGCAGGAGCGGCCTTCTGACGAAGGGCAGGAAACGCTCCGCCAGATCGGTGCGGCCCGCGCAGGCGACGACGGCGCCGACAATATCCTGATGGCGCGCCACATCGATCAGGGCGGGCGCGGCGTCTTCGGAAAACGCCATGTAGCCGATCATGAAGCGCCGCGTTTCCGGCGCGTTCCTCGCCCATGCCGTTACATCCTGCAGGCGTTGCGACAGGCGCGGGATGTCCCGGCTCACCGCGTGGGCCGTTCCGTTTTCGCGCTCCGCCCTTGTCACAAGCGTGACGACCAGAGTGGCGAAATCGTGCGTGTTCAGCACATGCGCGATGTCCCGGCATCCGGCTTTATGCCGTTCCTCATCCAGGACGACAACCAAAGCCTTGGCGTTCTCCGGAATGCTTAATTCGCCTTCCAGTACAGCATCATGCACCGGGATCGAAACCGGGATGAGGGCATGGCGGGACGATTTCTCTTTATTATGTGACATGGATACCTCCTTTCATTTTTCATTAAAAACATAAAAAGCCATTGAATATATTGACTTTAATCAATCCATTCCAAATAAAGAAATATTATTTCCCCATCCTGAACGGCATTCGTTATCTTTGAAAATCCGGCGCGTTTCATGTTAAAAAGGCAGTGGTTCCAACCTGGATCGAACGCATGGCCGCCATCACCGAACCTATCGGCAATTTTCTTAAAAGCCTGCCCTTTTTCTCAGGTCTTGCCGATCCTGCCGTGACGCGGCTGCTGCAATCGGCACCTGTGAAGACGTATCCCAAAAACAAGACCTTGTTTTTGCTGGGCGACAAGGCGGACCGTTTTTTTATCATCCTGGACGGCTGGATCAAGCTTTACCGCGGCACCAGCGAGGGCGAAGAAGCGGTCGTGGCGCTCTACACGCGCGGCGACGCGTTCGGCGAGGCCGCTATCTTCGAACAGGCGGATTACCCTTTTTCCGCGCAGGCGGCGGAGGAAGTGCGACTGATCGAAATACCGGGAACGCTGCTGCGCGAACTGGCGAAGACTTATCCTGTGCTAATGGACTGTGTCATGGCGTCGATGTCGCGCGAACTGCATAAATTGCAGATGGAAAACGAGCATCTCTCCATTATGTCTGCGCCGCAGCGCGTCGCCTGCCTGTTGCTGCAACTCTCGTCCGGCATGATCGGCAGCGGAGGCACGTTCTCCTTCCCTTACGATAAATCTCTGGCCGCCGCGCGGCTGGGGATGAAGCCGGAAACGTTTTCGAGAGCGTTGGCGCAACTCAAGCCGTTCGGCGTCATCGTCGCGGGGTCGGAAATCCGTATCGACAGCTTCAACCGCCTGATTGATTTCAGCTGCGGCCACTGCTCAGCCCAACCCGGCGAATGCCGGGGCTCGCGTGAGTATTGCGGCCTTGCCGATTGCTGCAAGGCGAGTCACGGCAAAGACTAGAACCATACGATCTTATCGAGTTCCTTCCTCAGCGCTTCAGCGTTGAAACCCGCCAAATCTTTGTTGATTTCGGCGACGATCCGCGTCTGGACGGCGTGCGGCAGGACCTTGCGCATATCGCCCAGCAGCTTGGGGGGCGCGACAAGGATAAGACGGTCGAAAGAATTGTCTTTCGTCACCAGGCCGAGCCAATCTACCAGGTTTTTAAACTGAAGATCATGACCATGATGTCCGGCCAGATTCTCATTGGCATGAAAAATCCGTTTACCCGCCTCCGCGGTCAATTCCAGCCGCCCGCCTTTGGACATTTCCGCGATCAGCGCCAGCTTCTCACCATGCTTTTCAAAGACGCGGGCATGATGGGAATCAATCGTCAATATCCACACGCGCGGGGCCTGATGCGGCCCGTGCGGCGCGCCGCCGTTCTCCTGTAAAGAAGACGCGCAATGGCTTTCAAGACCGAACCGGTAAGGCATAAAACAGGTGAAGGACATGCCTTGTCTCCTTGATGATGTCTGCCCCCATTGTGCCGATATCAGGGAAAGAGCCTTTGACAAAAATCAAAGATCGCGTTTTTTGCCCTTTTTATGATCCTCCGCTTCCCTGAACAAGGATGCCGCCATGGATATCCAGAAGCGGAAGATAAAATAGAGAGACGTCCACGGGCCACGCTCGCTGCCGTCTTCTTCGTCGGTTTCACTGCCTTTTTTCATGGATCATGTCTCCGTGATGCTCCATGATCGCCGAACCCCAGCGACGTATAGGTCGATGCCGAAAAATAAAGGCAATCGAGGAACGTGTTGTAATCCCACCCCGGCGCATGCCCCTGGAACGCGGCGGACTGGTGAAGATCCTGCCCAGCGCCGTGCCGTTCTCCACGATGAAAAATACGCCTCTTCTTGTATATTATTGAAAGGAGGGGTCGTTTTCCTTGATATAAATCAAATCTTATTCCGGCGAACAGGGGCATCCTGTTCGTTAACTATTTGGAAGCAACACTATGCAGCATTCAAATGAACCGCCCTTCGGCGAACTGAACACGCTGTGGCAGGCGATGCTGGGGCGTTTCACGCTCGGAGTCAGTCCAGCGGCGGTCGCGGACTCCTTCACCGCCTGGATCAACCACATGGCGCAGGCGCCGGGCAAGGTTGCCGAACTGGCCGCATGGCCGCTGACCCATGCTGAAACGAATGCCACGAACGATCCGCGTTTTCAGGCCGATGGCTGGAACCTGTGGCCGTGGTCGGCCTGCCGCGACAACTTCCTGCGGACTGAAGAATGGTGGAAAGGCGCTACGACGGAAGTGCCCGGGCTGGATAAACATTCCGCCCAGGCCGTTGCCTTCGCCGCGCGCCAGGCGCTCGACGCGCTGTGCCCGGCCAATTTTCCCGCGACCAATCCGGATCTCGCCTTCACCACCTTCAACACCGGCGGCGCGAACCTGATGCAGGGCGCGATGAATGCGATGGAGGATTTTCGCCGGGCCCTTACCGGGGAACCGGAAGACAGCGCTCTTAAGGTCGGCGTCAACCTGGCCGTCACCCCCGGCGACGTCGTCTACCGCAACGGCCTGATCGAGCTGATCCGCTACAGGCCGTCGACCGCGAAAGTCTACAAGGAGCCGGTATTGATTATCCCGGCCTGGATCATGAAATATTACATCCTCGACCTGTCACCGCACAATTCGCTGGTGAAATGGCTCACGGAACAAGGGCACACGGTCTACATCGTCTCATGGAAAAACCCGGACGCGGACGACCGCCATCTCAGCCTCGACGATTATTACAGGCACGGCGTCATGGACGCGCTCGACGCCGTGGCGGCAGAATCGCCGCGCACGAAAATCCACCTGACCGGCTATTGCCTCGGCGGCACGCTCGCCCTGCTGACGGCGGCGGCGATGGCGCGCGACGGGGACGAACGGTTAAAATCCTTGAGCCTGTTCGCGGCGCAGGGCGATTTCAGCGAGGCGGGGGAACTGATGCTGTTCGTCAGCCCCAGCGAAGTCGCCTTCCTGAAAAACATCATGGAGACGCAAGGCTATCTCGACACGCGCCAGATGGCGGGCACGTTCCAGATGCTGCGCTCCTACGACCTGATCTGGTCGAAGATCGTCCACGATTATTTGGAGGGCAAGCGGCGCGGCATGATCGACCTGATGGTGTGGAATGCCGACGCCACCCGCATGCCCGCGCGGATGCACGGCGAGTATCTGGAGAAGCTGTTCCTCAACAACGATTTCGCCGAAGGCCGCTTTATGCTCGAAGGCAAGCCGGTCGCGGCTGAAAACATCAAAATCCCCGTCTTCGCCGTGGGGACGGAAAAAGACCATGTCGCACCATGGCGCTCGGTCCATAAAATCCACCTGATGGCGCATGGCGACGTCGCCTTCGCCCTGGCCGGCGGCGGCCACAACGCGGGCATCGTCAGCGAGCCGGGGCATCCCCATGCCTCCTATCGCTACCTGGAGCACAAAGCGGGCGCGCCCTATATCGCGCCCGACCAGTGGCTTGAATCCGCGCCGCTCCGCGAAGGCTCCTGGTGGACGGCTTGGCACGAATGGCTTGCGAAACATTCGGCGAAGGATAAAATTGCACCGCCGTCCGCGCCAAAATCCCTGGCCGACGCTCCCGGCACATATGTCTATCAACGATAGGACCCTCATGCCTGAAAAACCCCTTGAAAGCGCGAACGGCCATCTGGCCCGGCTGATCGAATTCTGCCGCGATCTGCCGCCGCTGAAAACCGCGATCGTTCATCCCGTGGAGGCGCATGTGCTGGAGGCCGTGGCGCAAGCGGCTGCTGAAAAGCTGATCGAGCCGGTCCTGATCGGCCCCGCCGCGCGGATCAGGCAGGCGGCCCTGGAGGCGGGCGTTTCCATCGACGCATGGAAACTGGCGGACGCCGAACACAGCCATGCCGCCGCCGCGCAGGCTGCCCAGATGGCGAAAAGCGGCGATGTCGACGCCATCATGAAGGGCGCGCTGCACACGAACGAACTGCTGTCTCCGGTCGTCGTGCCGTCCTCCGGCCTGCGCACGGAATGGCGCATGTCGCACGCCTATGTCATGGACGTGCCGTCCTATCCAAAACCGCTGATCGTCACCGACGCCGCCATCAATATCGCGCCGGATCTCGACGTCAAGGCCGACATCTGCCGCAACGCGATCAACCTCTGGCGCGCCCTCTACGGCACGGCGGCCAAGCCAAAGGTCGCCATCCTTGCCGCCGTCGAAACGATCAACCCGCATATGCAGGCGACGCTCGACGCCGCCGCCCTGTGCAAGATGGCCGACCGCGGCCAGATCGAAGGCGGGATTCTCGACGGGCCGCTCGCCATGGACAACGCCATCGACAAGGGCGCGGCGAGGGAAAAGGGCATCGTCTCGCCCGTGGCGGGCGACGCCGACATCCTGATCCTGCCGGACATAGAAAGCGCCAACATCATGGCGAAGGAGCTGACGTTCCTTGCCAGGGCGGAGGCCGCGGGCATCGTGCTCGGCGCGCGCATCCCCGTCATCCTCACCAGCCGCGCCGACAGCGTGCGGACAAAAATCTTTTCATGCGCTCTCGCGGTCCGCCTGGCGGCGGCGCGGCGGAACGGCGTGATTAAATGACCGATACGCTTCTTACCGTCAACGCCGGATCGTCCAGCGTCAAGGCCAGCCTGTTCGCGCGCGGCAGCGGCCTGCCCCTGCTGGCCGAATGCCATATTAAAAATATCGGCGAATCCCCGGTCTTCACGCTTTCCTGCGACAACGCCGAACACGAACAGGCCCTGCCTCCCGCCAGCACGCACGAGGATGCGCTGGCCCATATCCTGCGCTGGATCGCGGCACAGGGGAAAGGCTGGACGCTCACCGCGGCGGCGCACCGCGTCGTCCATGGCGGGCAGGATTTCACCGAGCCTGTCCTTGTCACCCCCGACGTGCTGCAAAGGCTCCAGGCGTTCGTCCCCCTCGCCCCGCTGCACCAGCCGCACAACCTCGCCGCCATTGAAATCCTGAGCCGCCTGAAGCCGGACCTGCCGCAAATCGCGGCGTTCGACACCGCCTTCCACGCGCATCAGGACGGTCTGCACAAATGCTTCGCCCTGCCCGAGCATCTGCGGCGGCAGGGAATCCGGCGCTACGGCTTTCACGGCCTGTCCTATGAATGGATCGCCAGGGTCCTGAAGAAGGACCATCCCGCTCTCGCGCGCGGCAAGGTGGTGGCCGCGCATCTCGGCAACGGCGCCAGCCTGTGCGCAATGCATAACAGCCAGAGCATCGACACCACCATGGGCATGACAGCGCTCGACGGCCTACCCATGGGCACGCGCTGCGGCGCGCTCGATCCCGGCGCGGTGCTGTACATGATCCGCGCACTTGGCATGGCGCCGGAGGACGTGGAGGACGCGCTGTACAACGATTCCGGCCTCAAGGGCCTTTCAGGCGCGACCAACGACGTCAAAAAGCTCCTCGCCTCGCCCGACCCGCACGCCGCCTTCGCACTCGATTTCCTCGCGCTGAAAACGGCCCAGTTCGCCGCCGCCATGGCCGTATCCCTCGGCGGCATCGACGCTTTGGTCTTCACCGGCGGCATCGGCGAAAACGCCGCGCCCGTGCGGGAGTCTGTCCTGAAACGCCTCCGCTTCCTCGGCCCATTCGAAACGCTCGTCATTCCCGCCGACGAAGACCGGATGCTGGCTTCGCATATGGAAGATCTGATCTAAGGATTTTATAATGCCGCAGGCAATCTTCGACATATCCGGAAATTTCAAAATTCCCTGTATTTTTCCCTGATATCAGGGAATATTGCAGAGAACGGTTCACAGATGACTACACACACCGCCAGTATTTTCCCTTTTACAGGGATGATCCCACATTAATGCCCTGAACCATGCTTTTCCGGCGCTTTTCATTTGATATCCGACCGGAGACAAGCCGTTGATAAGAGAAGTACGCGAATGATGCTGTTTTCTCTCTGTTTACGATTTTTGCGGTAGGACTTCGGGGATTTTGGCCTGCCCCGAGATAACTTCATTTTCTATGCGATTTTCTTTAGTTCATTCATGAAAACATTCATCTTATCAAGCAGGCTCCGGACATTAGCCGTAACATCTTTAGACAGATGATTGGTTACGCCTTTAACGTCATTCGCCGACAAGGCAACCTGACCGATGCTTTGATCGATCTCCCCGATATTTTTGGCCATGGCGGTTGTTCCTTCCGCAGCCTTCAAGGCGCTGGACGCGATTTCCTTGGACGCCGCCGCCTGCTCCTCAATCGCGGCCGCCACAGCAGTCGCTGACAGCTTTATTTCGCTGATCACCTTATCGATGCCTTTGAACGCTTTTGCGGCGCTTCCCGTGGCGTTCTGCATGTTGCCGATGTGGGATCGGATTTCCTCGGTAGCGGAAGCCGTCTGATTCGCCAGGGCTTTTACTTCGTTGGCGACCACAGCAAAACCCTTTCCAGCGTCTCCGGCACGCGCGGCCTCTATAGTGGCGTTCAGTGCAAGAAGGTTAGTCTGCCCTGCGATTTCCTCAATCAGCTGCACCACCGAATTAATCCGGTCCGACGTCTGGACAAGCTGATTCATGATTTCTTCAACCTGCTTGGATTCTACCGCAGCCTGCTCGCTTATGCGTGATGTATGCGTAATTTGCTGGCTGATTTCCTGTACGGAACTTGACATTTCTTCAGCTGCCGAGGAAATGATCTGAACATTTGATGACGTTTCTGTCGATGTTTCCACTGCATTCCTCGACTCTTTACGAGATACAGAGGCTGTTGAATCCATAACGTCCGCCATGTCCCCAAGATTTCTCACAGTATCATTAATGTCATCGACAACAATCTTCAGGGAGTGGTCGAAATCATTCGCAACATTAGTAAACCCTGTCATTTTTTCTTTCACGGTTTCAGTGGCCCTGTTAATGACCCGGCTGCCGTTCAAAAGAAGGCCGCTCATCCCATCTTCTAGAATCCGTCGGAAATACTGGTTTCTCCCTACATATTCCATGGCCGCAGAGGATTCACGGACAAAGGCATCCATGCGGTCGGCCATATCATTGATCGACCAGAGAAGAGCACCTACATCGCCCTTTTCCCTGACATGATTCAGGCGCGCTTCAAATTCACCCCTCGCCAGCCGATTGCAAATATCCGTTGCATCGACCAGTTCGCGGTGAATTTTAAAAATAAGAAACAAGGCCGCCGCACAGCATAAAAACGAACATAAAGATAAAATTCCAAGATTCAAATTACTGGAAAACACAGTAATGGCCAGAGAACCTAGCGAAGTAAACAGCGCCAGAATGACTAAAATTTTTCCCTTAGAGAGAGAAGATAAATTCATCATAACTCAGGCCTTTCTCTTTCAATGTTTTTTGCAGGATAGAAAATGCGCTGTTCATTCCATCTTTGCGGTTGCTATGCTTGTTTTCTTCCAGAAGCAATTGCTTATAGAGAGGAACAATTGTTTCATTAACTATCCTCCGGTCCGGAACACGGCGGCTGGAATGATATCCGTTTACGTTGCCAGAGCCGTCAAAGGATGGTGTAACATGCGCGATCACCCAATAATGGTCCCCATTGGCAGAACGATTAACCACATAGGCAAAGATTTCTTTTTTATCCTGTATGGTTTCCCACAAAAGCTTAAAAATGCACCGCGGCATTTCCGGATGACGAATGATGCTGTGGGGCGAGCCCAGTAATTGCTTTTCGTTCATGTCTGCGAGCTTCATGAAAAGACGGTTGGCATAAACCAGATGACCTTTCAGATTCGTCTTACTGACAATAATATCGCTTTTATCAAAAATGCGCTCATGCCCCGTAACAAAAATCTTGCCGCCACTCGCTGCATCCATGATCATTGCTCCATCAACAATATCTCTTTATATTTATGGTATGCTTTATGAATTGCACACGAATGACGCATTTGTTACAAATCGATGACAAAATCCCGATGAGCATATTATGAATTTAATATTAATGCTTTTCATAGGCGGCCTCATGATTGGACTGACTGTCGCCATTAACGCCCTGGCGCTCGATTTTATTATTGCTCGTGCCTATATCGCTGAATTTATCTTGCGTAAATTTACCTTTTATTTCTGGCGTCCGCTAATGGCAGGAACAATCGTCGTATCCGTTTTTGTCGTGCAAATCGTTCATATATGGCTCTGGGCCACGCTCTATCTGCTGTTGAATTGCGCGCCCTTGCAAAACATTTCTGATGCTCTTTATTTTGCAACTGCCACTTATACTACGCTGGGTTATGGTGATATTGTGCTTGAACATCGCTTCAGGATGCTTGGGGCAATAGAAGGCGCAAACGGATTTATACTGTTCGGCTGGACAACCGCCTTCATTTTCGACGTCATTTCGCGTCTTTATAAAAAAGACACGGAAAGCTTATAATCATCAGGGTTCAGTGCATAAAAGCGTCCTTACATCCTCATAGCTTTTCCGTATAGCTCTAAACATATCCTGCCTTTTTTCTGCACCATTTTCACAATCCTGCTCAGCCATGGCGCAAAGGAAAGAAAGTTGTTCTGCGCCCAGATTTGCTGCGGAACCCTTCAATTTATGAGCAGCCCTTCTCCATTCATCATATGATTGACTAGCGCAATTTTCTTCTAAAATTTTTAAGGATTCTTCAGCATAAGTTGTAAATAGATCAACGAGCGCAGCCCTTTCCTGAGGATCGTCATCTGTAAACAAGTTGAGTCTTTCCCAATCAAGAATGGCCTTCTCTGTATCCTCCTTTGGATGCGCAATCGGCTTAAAATCTGCTGAATGATTGCCTGGAAGCCACGTGCTTAGCACTGCACGCATTTTATCCATGTCGATTGGCTTGCTGATATAATCATTCATGCCGCCAGGCATTTTTCGCGCACGCCTTTCATTGCATCGGCAGTTATGGCGACGATATTTGTATGGACGTTCCCATTCGCTTCACCAGGCGCGGATGCGGCTGCTTGCCTCGAAACCATCCATCTCAGGCATCTGGCAATCCATCAGAATTAAATCGTAATGCCGTCCTTCCTGCATAATCTTCAAAAGCCTCAGATCCGCTACGCGCCTCATCGACATTACCAAAGCCAAGCTTCTTTAATACTTTTCGCATAAACAGGAGATTGGTTGACAGGATGGTCGTCAACCACCAGAAGAGAAACATCGGTTTTAAACGATGGACTGGCAAGCAATGATGATTCCCCATCTGCCGAATTTACCGCTTCTAAAACTTCTATAGGCAAATCCACATAGAATGTCGTTTCCCACTGCCCGGAACACTTTCCAGTCTGATTTCACCCTTCATCATTTCCACCAAATGACGAGTGATAGCAAGACCGAGTCCGGTTCCACCGTATTTTCTTGCAGTTGACAAGTCAGCCTGCGTGAATTTCGAGAAGATCATTTCATGCTTGTCGTCCGGAATGCCTATACCGCTGTCCTCAACACGAATAAGAAGTCTGCATTGCCCATCCCTTCGAATACTTGTAACATCCAGTCGCACATATCCGTTTTCGGTAAATTTTACCGCATTCCCAATCAGGTTCATCAGTATCTGCTGCAATCGTGTTGGATCCCCCATAATGTAAGAAGGAACCAGCGGATTGACGATGCGGTCAAGAACGATACGCTTGCGCGAAGCCATGGGCTTAAGAAGATTGATCGTATCCTCAATACTTTTATGAAGATCATAGGGAATGCGCTCAAGTGTCAGTTCACCGCCCTCAATTTTTGAAATATCAAGTATATCGTTTAACAGGATAAGAAGATTGCGGGACGATGAGTGAATTGCTTCCGCCAATTCATGCTGGTCCGCTGTCAGATTCATATCCATCAAAAGTTCATTCAGACCAATAATGCCATTCATGGGGGTTCTCAGCTCATGGCTCATATTGGCTAAAAATTCTGACTTTGCATTATTCGCCCGCTCCGCCTCATCAATTGCCCTCATAGCCCTGGAATGCGCCGCACGAACTTCATCAATATAGCTGCGAAGTTTTTTCTCCATTTGCTCTTTTTCTGCATACTGATTGGTAATTTTCCTTGCTTTATCTTCAAGTTCCGTCCGGCGATGCGCCATTCCCCACGCCATGGAACACACGAGCCACAAAAACGCAGCAAGGGCATATCCAGCCCATGCGAAGCTATATAAGGCGCGCATGTCAGGGCTTTTAAAAAACTGATCGTTTGAATGACCGGCCCAAAACATCCATGTATCTGGAGCACCCGGAATATTAAGAGAGAAAACACTAGAAAAAATTAAATCCGGATCTGGCTTATATGCCTTTACCCATTGCTCAGATTCTCTTTCCTGCCCCGCCTTTCCGGTCATGATAGCATAACGATGGAAACGATTTAATAATGCGTAATCCCTATCTGGCAACAAACGCCTTATGGCGTTTGTCCTTACAATCACCGAAATCGTTCCTTTCAACTTTCCTTCTGGACTATAAAATGGAACGGATATAATGATTCCCTTCCTGTCTTCATCGTTTAATGTGAAATCATATTCTGTATTGTCACATGTAATAATCTCAGGCCCTGTCACCAAAGGAAGATTCAGGTCGTTAAATGAATGGATGCTTGGATAATTTTTCTTTAAATTGCGCATAGTATCCTGCAATTGCAGATATTCATGCGTTTCATCCTCCGGCTGATTTTCTGGAGCAGATTCATGATGCCCCTTAGTCATTCTAATACTGCTGGATGAAAGAATAAATTCATCAAACATAAGGATAGGAGCCTGTTTTTTCCCGTCCTTGGATCTATCTTATCTGGATCAAAATCAACAGGAACGATGTAGAGTTCCGACACATCACCACGTGCTTATGATCCATTTATATATTTGCTGTATAGATTAAGGCGCATCAGGATCTATATTTCCCATGCCTATCGATTTTACGAACACCGGGCAAAAAGCTGATTGTACGAATGTTTTTCTCGATGCGGCCAAATGCATCCCTGGTCTTATCAGACGCTATTTCAGCTTCATGTTTCCAGATCTTTATAATTTTTAATAGCAAAAACATAATCCGCGTTGTATTTTTGTTTACAAGACGCAATGCCCAAAGCGACTAAGGCGATCAGAATACTAACCTAAAACCCAAAAGCGGCTGGACCGCCTTTTTCGTTAATATAAACCCATGCCTTATTATAAACGCTCAGATCTATCATATCTTATTTCCACCGATTTTCAGACCATTCCGGTATAGTTCCTGATACTAATGGAACAGTTTTTCCTTAACGAACGGCTTGGAGATAAAACCTTTGGCTCCATGCTCAAGCGCCGATGTTATCGTCTCAAGATTGCCGTTCCCGCTGAACATGATAACATTTGCGCCGGGATCATTATGCATGATCCAGTCCAGGACATCCCTTCCATCCTTATCCGGCAGACCGATGTCCAGGAAGACAATATCCGGATTTAGGTTTCTGTATTGTAAAAATACCTTGTTGGCGCAGTTGATTGTTGATAGAGCGCACTTGTCTTTCAGAGCATTTTTAACCATCCAGCGCGCGACAGGATCGTCTTCAATAAGCAGAACACGAGCCTGCTGTCCTTTACTGCCTTCATGCAGCGGATTCATAAGAAGATATGTGTGATCTTCATGCACCTTCTTGGCATGAAGATCCATTATAAATGCCTGCGCATCCTTGCTGAATTCATAAAGCGTATATCCTGTAAAAAGCGCCTGGCCGTTAAACCGCATATCACAAATTTGCTGCCCAAGGTCATTGAGCAGCATCTTTGATAACCCCCGGCAAATAACGTAAATATATTCATTAATAAAAAACGCTTTCCCATCCATGCCATCAAAGCAGGAAGCCATGATCGATTCCAGCGCCGCCCTTCCTTCGCCGCCATGCGCCATTATCTGGCTGCGCACCCCTATCTGCAAGCACGTCCATCCGTCCCAGCTGTCGGGATCCTGACTGATAGAAAATGCAATATGCGCGAAAGCCGGATCCGGATTGATAAATGATGAGTCCATAGATTTATCCTCCTGAAGTAAAAACTTCATGCAAATCTTTCTCGATATAATGAAGAATCTTATCGGGCCTGAAAGGCTTGGAGATAAAACCTTTCGCCCCCTGATCGAAGGCCGATGCGATGCTGGCCAGATCGCCGCGTCCACTGAACATGATTATATTCGCATCAGGATCTTTACGCTTGATCCAGCGCAGAACTGAAAAACCATCCCTATCGGGTAATCCTATATCCAGGAAAACAATGTCTGGACGCCATGTCTCATAAAGCTCGAACGCTCTTCCACCAGACGCCGCAGACGCAAATCCGTATTTTCCGCTCAGTATATTGGAAACAAGGCGACAGGAAACAGGATCATCATCGACCAATAAAACTCTTTTGTCTTTTCCAGATCCGGAAGATATTTTTTTACTAACTTCCATGATACATCCCGACATATCCCACGCAGGAAAACCGGAAAGAAACATGTCTGCGTCCGCGCCAAGGTTAAATGCGCCATGCGACTGGAACACGGTGCGTCCATCTATACGAATCTTACATATCTGCCTGCCCAGATCGTTCAGGATATGCGCTTGTATATTCCGGCACACAATATAAATCTGATCTTGCATCATGAATATGCGGCCATCGAGATGACCAAAATTCGAACGTATGCAGCTTTCTATCCTTTCAGAATTTTTTCCCCATAAATGGTTCTGCAGCGATAAACTCAGGCACGACCATTTATCCCAGCTTGCAGGATCGCGACGGATGGACAGAAGGATTTCCGAGAAGGCAGGATCCGGATTGACAGAAGGTTCATCCATGGATCATACCCTGATTTGTTTTTGTTGTATGATCGGACATTTTGCAATGTAATAAAACAGCTTATCCTG
>JBGAQU010000037.1:0-25855 GCA_044220535.1 Alphaproteobacteria bacterium
ACTGAACAGGAAGAAATTCAAGCGCGCAAAAAAGAAATATTTCCTTATACGGTGATGCCCACCGAAGATATTTCTTATATGGCGCAGTGGATTAAGAACCCAGCTGCTTATATAGAGGATAAAGTCTTTTCCGATCTAAGTTCTAAAGCGCCACTGATAAAACTTTCCATAAATTAAAAAAAATTAACAATTTTTAAAAGGATATGATCAGTCTTTTTAAGGAACTTCTGCGGCTGTAATCCACCCCCAAATCGTGGTAAAATGGAAGAGTCATGACCACGATCTCTCAAAAGCTCGACCTCCGCCAGGGTCAGAACCTTGTAATGACGCCGCAATTGCAGCAGGCAATCAAGCTTCTGCAGCTGAACAATGTCGAACTGGCTGAATATATCGAGGAAGAGCTGTCGCAGAACCCTTTGCTGGAAAAAGGGGAAAATGAGGACAGTGAACCGGTCCAGGCGGAAGAAAAATCCGAACGGGATGAATTCCAGGACGAATTCGACCAGAACTGGACAGGTAACGAGAAGGATTCAGGCCTGCAGGATTTCGACGCCGGATCGTCGATGGCGACGGTGGGTGCGGGCGGCAGCCGATCGTTCGACGGGGATGAAAACAGCTTTGAAAACAATATTGTACGTCAGCAGACCTTGCGCGAACACCTGCTGGAGCAATTGCATATGGCGTTTGAGGACCCGCGCGACCAGATGGCTGGCGCGCTGCTGATCGATTTGCTGGACGAAACGGGTTATCTGCGCCAGGGCGATCAGGAACTGCGTGACCGCCTCAACCTGCCATCCGAACGTTTGCAAAATCTGCTGGGCCGCATGAAGCAATTTACGCCGACGGGCGTGTTTGCAAAAGATTTGCAGGAATGCCTGGCCTTGCAGCTGGAAGAGCAGGGCCGGCTGGATGAGCCGATGAAAAAGCTGCTGGCGAAGCTGGACCGCCTTGCCGCGCACGATTTCAAAAATCTCGCGACATGGTGCGGCGTCAACGATACGTATTTGCGCGATATGGTCGCGGAAATCCGCGCTCTCAATCCGCGACCTGCGGCGGATTTCGACCATCTGGTGGTGCAGACCGTGGTGCCGGATGTTCTGATGAAGCGCCTGCCGAAAAACCTAGGCGGCGGATGGCGCGTTGAATTGAACGCCGACACGCTGCCGAAGGTGCTGATCAACCAGACCTATTACACCGAAGTCGCCAGCAAGGCGAAGGAGCGCAAGGACAAGGATTACCTGAACCAGCAGATGAACTCCGCCAACTGGCTGGTCAAGGCGATGGACCAGCGCGCCAAGACGATCGTCAAGGTGGCGGGGGAGATCGTCGAGCAGCAGGAAGCGTTCTTCCTGTACGGCATCGAATTCCTGAAACCCCTGACGCTCAAAGACATCGCGGAAAAGATCGACATGCATGAAAGCACGGTCAGCCGCGTTACCAGCAATAAATTCATCGGCACGCCGCGCGGCGTGTTCGAACTGAAATATTTCTTTTCCACCGCTCTGGCCGGGGCATCGGGCGTGACGCATTCGTCCGAATCGGTGAAATCCAGAATCAAGACCATGATTGACGGTGAACCCGCGGACGATCCGTTGTCCGATGACAAAGTCGCGGAAATCCTGGCGAAAGACGGGATTGAGATCGCCAGACGTACAGTGGCGAAATACCGCGAAATGCTGGGCCTTCCCTCATCCGTGCAGCGCAAGCGAATGAAGCAGGGCAGCGAATAAGTCTGAACGGCTTCGGTTAAACACTTGTCAACGCATTGATGATAGGTTGGTGAATACCCATATAGGTAAGAGATTGTTTTCAAGACGCGTTTCGATAATAAAATGGAAAGGAAAACTGCCATGCAAATGACCATTCAAGGCAAACAGATGGATGTCGGCGACGCCCTGCGGACGCATGTGAATGAAAAAATCAATGAGATCAACGCGAAATATTTCAATCACGCGACCGACGGCACCGTAACCTTTTCACGGGAGGGGCATGGCCACGGGTTGACCAAAACCCATATTGCCATGCGTGTCGGTAAAAACATCTCGGTCGTAGCTGAGGCCGCTGAAAACGATCCGTATTTAAGCTTCGAGGTTGCCAGCAACAAGGTGGCGAAACAGCTGCGCCGTTACAAACGCCGCCTGCGCGACCACAATGAACGCATCGACCGCACCGAAGGCGCGAAGGTGCCATATTACGTGATCGCCGAAAACGCGCGGGATGAGGATGAAACCGATGCCGTCCCGCAAGGCGACGATCCCGTCACCGTCGCGGAAATGATCACGCATATCGACAAGCTGAGCGTATCAGACGCTGTTATGCGCCTCGACCTCGGCAACCAGACGGCTTTGCTGTTCCGGAACGCCAAGCACGGCGAACTGAACCTGGTCTATCGCAGGCCGGACGGGAATATCGGCTGGATTGATCCATCGACTGCCATGGCGCAGGCCGCAGAATAAAACAGAAAACCCGCCGGACAGGCGGGTTTTTTTATTAGAAGCCCCTGCCGCCCTTTTGGCCGGGGTTCAGGAGTTTGCCGGGTTTGATTTTGGGGGATTTGCTTGAACCGCCGCGCTGGCCGGCGAAGCGTTCGGTTTTCATGAAGGCTTCGTCCAGAAGATCGTCGATATTGGGCATGTTGCCCATGTTGATCTCCTTCACCACCAGCTGGAAGAACAGGCAGGCTTTTTCCTCCCAGTCATAGATATCCTTGCCGAAGGGTGCGCCCTTGATCAGAAGCGTCGTCACCGTCCATGCGCCGTCGGAAACGGGGGCGCAACGCATGCTGCAGATCTGGTCCATCGGGCCCTTGCCGGGGGGCGGGTCGTCGAACAACATCTGGATTTCCGCATCGACGTCCTCCAGATCCATACCCGTGCGGATTTCGGCGCTGCAGGTAATGCCCTTCTCACTATCCGTATACGACCAGGGCACGGTTTCGTAGGCGCCCGGCACATAGCCGACGCCCATCTTGTCCATCAATTCGTTCAAAGTCGCGCGCATGGGAGCAAACCTTAAAATGCCTTTCAGCCTTATTCATAGCATGGAATAAGGGCTTTTGACCTAAAAGGCAAAGAAAACCGTTTTCACGTCTTATCTTTAACAATTGTGGCGGCGACCCGACCGTCCCGGAACTGCAATTCAACCGCCTGACGGGTTCTGGTGGACGCAGCATCGGTGATTAATTGACCCTTATCATCCCGGACCACCGCAAACCCCCGCTTCAGGACGTTTTCGAATGAATAGCTTTCGAGCAGACCGGAGAATTGCGTCAGCCGGTCCTGCCGGGGCTTCAAGAAACGGTCAGGTTCGCCTGAAGCCGCCAGCCGTTCCCCCCAGATTTTAAAGCGGCCTTCACGTTCCAGCAGCACAGCTTTCGGTGCGCGCAGGCCGCCGCTTTTCTGCAGCAATTCGCGATGCAGGCGGTCGGCCATGCGCTGTGCCGCCGTGCCCAGCGCAGCACCTGCCTGTGCCAGCGCGGCGCGTTTCATGTCGACAAGCGTGCGCGGATGTGTGATGCGGGATGCGGTACGGATCAGGCGCGCTTCGCTTTCATGAACGATTTTGCGCAGCATGCCGGCCAGCCGATCACCTGCATGATCCAGGCGCTGGGTTCTGGATTCAAGGATACGCTGCGGGTCACCCAGCCGCGCCGCCATGGCGGATGCGCGGTCGCGCCTGATTTCGACAGCGCGTTCCATCGCCGCGCGCATACGTGCGGCGTCATCCATCACCAGCGCGTAAAGCTGGCCACGCACAGGCACGGCCATTTCGGCGGCGGCGGTGGGAGTGGGGGCGCGGATGTCGGAGACGAAGTCGATCAGCGTTGTATCCGTCTCATGCCCGACGGCGGAGATGACGGGGATACGGCAGTCTGAAACCGCCCGCACGACGTTTTCTTCGTTAAACGGCATCAGGTCTTCGAGGGATCCGCCACCCCTGGCGACGATCAGCAAATCGGGCCGAGGTATTTTGCCGCCCGGTTTGATGGCGTCGAAACCGCGAATGGCCGCCGTGATTTGATCCGCAGCGCCCGGCCCCTGCACCAGCACAGGCCAGACCAGGACATGACGCGGGAAACGGTCTTCCAAGCGATGCAATATATCGCGGATGACGGCGCCAGTCTGGGAGGTGACGACGCCGATGACTTCGGGCAAATAGGGCGGTTCTTTCTTGCGGTTTGTATCGAACAGGCCTTCGGCAGCCAGTTTCCTTTTGCGGTCCTCCAGCATTTTCAGCAGCGCGCCTTCGCCCGCCAGCTCCATCGATTCGATGACCAGCTGGTAATTGGACCGTTGTGGATAGGTCGTAATGCGGCCAGTGCATATGACATCCAGCCCTTCCTCAGGCCGGACAGACAGCTTCGAAACCGTGCCCTTCCAGCAGACGACCGACAGGCAGGCCTCAGCGTCCTTCAAATCGGAATACATATGGCCGGAGGTGTGAATTTTAACCTTTGAGAGTTCGCCCCGGACACGGACGCGGCCATACGTATCCTCCAGCGTTTTCTTTAAGGAAAACGCGAGTTCTGACACCGACAGCTCCGGCACATTGGTGCGGGGCGCGGGTTTGGCGGGTTGGGTGAAGAGATCATCGGCCATGTGCAGGATCATACAACAGCCGCATAATCCTACCAAAGCTTGCTTTATATTTTATATTATGTTAATAAAATTTATGCTTGATCCTTTTAAATATAAACTGGACGTTTCTTTAGGCGATCCATTAATCCCTTTGACAGAGATAGCCAATTATGCTTTTCAAAAATCGTGTGAAAATTTAAATCTTTATCGCTTTCCAGGCGATTTCAGCCTGGGTACAAGGTTGGGAAGCATTTTACGCCCAATAAGCGATTATTTTACGGATCGCGGACTATATCCAAAAAATTATACAGGTCTTGGCAATGATTGCCTGTTGATGACAGGCGGGGGCACGACGGAAGCTTACGAGCTGGTGATCCGATATCTAGCACAGGAAGTCCAATCCTTAGCCAAGCAGGAAAAATGCGATATCAAACCTGTGATCGTTATGCCTGTTCCCACATACGGGTTCTTTTTTGAAAATGCGCGGAACTGGGGTTTCGAGATTGAGCAAGTGCAGCGTGACATGGCCAACGGCGGAAAGCTGGATCCAGCAGTGTTGGCAGATGTTTTTGAAAAGCTGGATCGTAAAGGAAAACGCGTTATCGCTTTCTTTGATTCTAACCCGCATAACCCGCTTGGATTGGTGCGAGATGAGGAAGAAACGGCTGCGCTGTATAGAGTTATTCATGATTTAAGCGAAACCTATCAAAACAACCATAATAGAAAATTCAAAAGGATGCATTGGGATGATTCTATCGCGCGCGTCCGCATTATAGACGATATGGTTTATGCTGGCCTTGAGTATCCTGACGCAGGAAAAGCTTTTCCTTTCGGTGCTTTAAATCACGAAGATTTCCATGACGTTTTCCGTGATGTTTTTACCTTGGTCGGTCCGTCGAAGGCCGGATTGGTCAATATACGTGCGGGTATGGTAATTGGACCTTCAAAAGATATAAGGGAACTGCGCCAGATACAAAAAACAACGTCTTATGCGCCGTCAGATATGGTTATGCATACACTGGAAGCTTATTTCAGTGATGACAAGGCTTTTACCGAATGGCGATTGAACACGCTGGACAAGGCTATTGGGATTTATCGCGCCAACGGATTATTAATGAAAGCGATAATCAATGGCTTTGAAAACATCGAAGCGTCAGATGAAGAAAGAAAAAATATTATTGAAACCTATGCGCGGGCTAAAAAAATTTCTGATCGCACAGCGCGCAGGGATTTGGCGCAAGGTATAGATGGCGTTGATATTGTAACATCACCCAATGCAGGGTTTTTCCATGTTCTGAATTTTAGCCAATGCAAAGGAAAGTTTTATGATAATTTTTTTACACATAAGCAATATGGCGGTGTGACAGAATTCAAAGATGAATACGGTGTTGAGCATCTGGCCAATGCCGCCCGGCTGAAATTCGCGTCCGGCACATGGATGGGGCTCGATATAAAGGATTGTTTTGTCAGGGCCAGTTTTGCCTTGCCTATTGAAAAAATTGTCGACTTTGGAAACCGGGTGCGCTGGATGACTAAACAGCTCGGTGTAAAAGGCCATTCTTTAAACTCATAATATAATAGAAATTTTTCTCCCTGTCTTGCGCACCGCACAGCATGGTATAAACCCTGAAACAACGGGGACCATCATGCCGGGACTTTCCGCCTATTTCTATGAAGACGAAGCGCAATCCGTGGAGCGGCTGCTGAAGGCGCTGCCCTGGGATGATACGAAATCGGCGCGCATTGATAAGCAGGCGAAGGCGTTGATCGAGCGGGTGCGGTCGGCCAAGCGCAAATCGGGGGAGCTGGAGACGTTCCTGCAGCAATATGGGCTGAACACTGAAGAGGGCCTTGCGCTGATGACGCTGGCGGAGGCTTTGCTGCGCATTCCGGATGCGCATACGGCCAATCTTCTGATCCGGGATAAAATGTCTGCTGCTGACTTTTTGTCGAAGCAGGGAGAGACGAAGGATTTGCTGGTGAAAGCGGCGGGGTTCGGATTGTCGCTGACACGCAAGACGCTGGATTCATCGCTGGCGCGGTTGGGGGAGCCGATCATTCGCAAGGCAATTATCGAGGCCCTGCGCATGATGGGGCGGCAGTTTGTGCTGGGCCGCACGATTGAGGAGGCGATCAAGACCGGGCGCGATTACGAGAAGAAGGGATACCGCCTGTCCTATGACATGCTGGGCGAAGGCGCGCGCATGCACAGTACGGCCGATCAGTATTTTAATTCCTACAGCCATGCGATCCAGGCTGTGGCATCGGCGGCGGCCGGCGATGACATCGCGAAACGGCCCGGTATTTCGGTGAAACTGTCGGCATTGCACCCGCGCTATGAATACAGGCATGCCAATGACTGTGTGCCGGAGATGTCGGAGAAAGTGATTGCGCTGGCGCGGATGGCGGCGGACCGCAATATCCCGATGACGATTGATGCGGAGGAGGTGGACAGGCTCGAATCCTCGCTTAAAATCATCGCCAATGTCGCGCATGACCCGGCGCTGAGCGGCTGGGAGGGGCTGGGCCTTGCCGTGCAGGCGTATCAGAAACGCTGTTTCGCGTTGATCGACCATATTGCTGATCTGGCGAAGACGACGCGCCGCCGGCTGCAGGTGCGGCTGGTGAAAGGTGCCTATTGGGACGCGGAGATCAAGCGTGCGCAGGTGCAGGGCCTGTCCGGCTATCCGGTGTTCACGCGTAAGGCGAATACGGATGTGTCCTATCTGGCCTGCGCGCATAAAATGCTGCAGGCTCGCGACGTATTTTATCCGATGTTCGCGACGCATAACGCTTACACAATTGCTGCGGTCCTGGATATGGCGGGCAAGGATGGCGGGTATGAATTCCAGCGCCTGCATGGCATGGGTGAAACGCTGCATGATGCGGTGCTGGCCGATGGGCGGGCGGGATCCGCGGTTTATGCGCCGTGCGGCAGCCATGAGGATTTGTTGCCCTATCTGGTGCGGCGTCTGCTGGAGAACGGCGCCAGCACGTCTTTTGTGCACAAAATCCTGGATAAAAATACGCCGATCACTGAACTGGTGACCGATCCCGTGCGGGATGCCGCGAACCACAAAACGAAACGCCATGCGCACATCGCGATGCCGGATGCGATTTACGGGGAAGCGCGGCAAAATTCCAGGGGCATCGACCTGACCGAACCTGCGGAATGCGATCCCTTGCTGCGCGGCATGAAGCAGGCGGTGGATGGCAAGATGTGGGAGTCCGCGCCTCTGGTCGGCGGGCAGATGGTGAAAACGGGAAGTCCTGTTCCCGTTATCAACCCCGCTTTTTCCGTCATCCCGGCGAAAGCCGGGACCCATACGATGGATAAAATATCCCAAACTGTGCAGACAATTTCTGCCGGTGGTGAGAATACCCAGCAGCCTATGGGTCCCGGCTTTCGCCGGGATGACGATGGGATTTTGGGACATGTTTGGTATGCGGATGCCGGAACTGTTGGTCGCGCGTTCGATGCTGCCAAAAAAGGCCATGCCACCTGGTCAAAAACACCGGCTGCGGACCGGGCAGTCGCGTTGCGCAAACTGGGCGATCTGATGGAGCGCAACCGCGATACGCTGATGGGGCTGTGCGTGCGGGAGGCAGGAAAGACGATCGACGATGCCCAGGCCGAATTGCGGGAAGCGGTGGATTTTTGCAGATACTACGCGCAACAGGGTGAAAAGGATTTTGATGAGGACGGCGTCAACTTGCCCGGCCCGACGGGGGAATCCAATCGCCTGTTGCTGCAGGGGCGCGGGGTATTTGTGTGCATCAGCCCGTGGAATTTCCCGCTGGCAATCTTCACCGGTCAGATTACCGCTGCATTGATGGCGGGAAATGCCGTCATTGCCAAGCCTGCGGAACAGACGCCGCTGGTTGCGGCCTTTACCGCGAAGCTAATCCACGAGGCGGGCGTGCCTCATGATGCGTTTATCCTGTTGCCCGGTGCGGGGGATGTCGGAGCGTTATTGGTGCAGCATAAAGATGTCGCAGGCGTTGCGTTTACAGGTTCAACCGATGTCGCGCGCATCATCAACCGCGCGCTGGCGGCGAAGGATGGGCCGATTGTTCCGCTGATCGCCGAGACGGGCGGGCAGAATGCGATGATCGTCGATTCATCGGCTTTACCGGAACAGATCGTGGATGACGTGATCGTCAGCGCTTTCGGTTCGACCGGCCAAAGGTGCAGCGCCCTGCGCGTGCTGTATATCCAGGAGGATATCGCAGACCGTTTTATCACTTTGCTGCAGGGGGCTATGGCGACGCGGCTTGTGGGTGATCCGATGGATCTTGCGTCCGATACCGGCCCTGTGATCGACCGGGATGCGCTGCAGATGCTGCAGGATCATAAGGCGAAGCTGGACCGGACAGCGCGTAAAATCGCCGAAGCGCCATTGCCGCCGGAAACCGCATCGGGGACATTTTTTGCGCCTGTTGCCTATGAAATCGGGTCGATCCGGGAGCTGGAACGGGAAGTGTTTGGTCCTGTGCTACATGTCATCCGTTTCAAATCCGGCGAGATGGACTCCATCATCGCCGATATCAATGCCAGCGGTTACGGCCTGACCATGGGGCTGCATACCCGCATCGGCACGGTGATGGACCATGTCTCCGAAACCGTCCATGCCGGGAATATCTATATCAACCGCACCATGATCGGCGCGGTGGTCGGCGTGCAGCCCTTCGGCGGTCATGGCCTCTCCGGCACCGGCCCAAAAGCAGGCGGCCCGCATTATCTGCCGCGCTTTGCGACGGAGAAGGTCGTCTCTATCGACACGACGCGTCAAGGCGGGAATGCGAGTTTGGTGACGCTGCAAGAGTAAAGTTTCAACCACGAATGGACACGAATTCTCACGAATATGAATGTTCATTTGTGTGAATTCGTGGTTAAAGGTCTTATGAACATCCTCCTTATCGGCTCCGGCGGCCGGGAACATGCGCTGGCCTGGAAACTGAAGCAATCGCCTTTATGCGGCCAGCTTTATTGTGTACCCGGCAATACGGGGATAGCGGAGGTGGCTGAGTGTGTCGCCATCCAGGTGGATGATCTCGATGGGATTGTAAAATTTGCGAAGGACAAGGCGATCGACCTGGCCGTGATCGGGCCGGAGACGCCCCTGGTCATGGGGCTGGCTGATCTGTTGCGGGCTGAAGGGATCAAGGTGTTTGGGCCGAGCCGTGCAGCGGCTCAGCTGGAAGGGTCGAAGGCGTTTATGAAGGATCTGTGCGCGAAGTACGGCATCCCGACTGCCGCTTACGGTGTGTTTACCGATATCGAACAGGCGCATGCCTTTATTAAAAAAACCGGCACCCCAATTGTGGTGAAGGCGGACGGCCTCGCCGCCGGGAAGGGCGTGATTATCGCGCAAAGCGAGCAGGAGGCGGTAGCCGCCGCAACCGAAATGCTGTCCGGCGCGTCGTTCGGGCAGGCGGGCGCGCGGGTGGTAATCGAGGAGTTTCTGGACGGGGAGGAGGTCAGTTTCTTCGCGCTCAGCGACGGCACGACCTGTCTGCCTTTGACATCGGCGCAGGACCATAAGCGCGTCGGCGAGGGCGATACGGGCCTTAACACCGGCGGCATGGGCGCTTACAGCCCGGCCAATAGCCGCGTGATGAAGGACGGCATGGAGCAAAAGATCATGGCTGATATCATCCTGCCGACCGTAAGGAATACAACACACGGTTTGGCGACCCGGAATGCCAGACGCTGATGATGCTTTTGGACGGTGACCTGGCCGCGATCTTGCTGGCCTGTGCCGAAGGCAGGCTGGCGGAGGTTGAAGGCCAGATCGTCTGGCGCTACGCCGTCGCGCTGTGCGTGGTGATGGCGGCGCATGGCTATCCGGGGTCGTATGTGAAGAACACGGCGATCAAAGGGTTAGATCGTGCGGCGAAACATGAAAACGTACAGGTGTTTCATGCGGGAACAGCCAAAGACGATAAAGGCCATGTCATCGCCACGGGCGGACGCGTGCTGGGTGTAACGGCGCTGGCCAAGACTGTGCAGGAGGCACAGGCGCTGGCCTATAAGGCAGTGGATGAGATTGACTGGAAAGAAGGGTTCTGCCGGCGGGATATCGGCTGGCGGGCGATATAAACGTTTTTTGAAAGTTAGGGGATCATCCATTTCATAAAACGTTCCGCTGCGATTTGCGTTTTTGGCTTTACGTACAAATCATCAATCGGTCTTGCGGGTATATCCAGCGCTCCCGCCATTTCAACATCTATCGATAAAGGATATTCGCCATGCCTCCGGTCGAAATCCGTGGCCTTTGCCGTGAACAGGTTTTTTAAACGCAGGTTTTCTGCCGTATATTGATCCAGTGCGGATTTTTTACCCTCTTCCAGCCTGTCCACCACCAGCGTCGCACCCATGATCAAGGGGCCACTGCCGAAAAACATGGCGAGCCATGCAGTGGCAGGAGACGCCATAAATGCCAGAGACCAAGGAATGGACATGGCTGTAAACCCCGTTGCCTTTGTGACAGCAATCATATGTTGTTCCGCGCGGATAACGCCTTGGGCGTTTTGAAGCAAATCGAGGACAAGGTCGGATGGGTCAATTGTCCAATCGTTTTGGCCGGGCCGCAGTAACCCTTTTTTGATGGTGTCTTCATCCAAATTTAATTCCTGCGACAACCATTTGAGAGCGTCTTCGCCCGTTAAAGCTCTTTGCATGGGAACGGGCGCAAGCCTGTCCAAGACAGCTTTGCGGAATGAAGAAAAAATGGACTTAAAATTCAACATATGAATTTTATACCGTCTTATTTTATGGAGGAACATCATTACAGGATTTGTAAAATTATGTCAAATTAATTTGCTTGCCTATTGGATGAGTTCGATTGGAAGAAATGTTTTGCCGCCGGGATATCGGCTGGCGGACTGGGTAAATTTGACTTTACTTTATGGCATTTTTATAAAATAATATGTTTAATATGGAGATTGAATGAGCGCAAAACAGCAATTGGCTTTAATTGGGACTGCAATGCTGTGGGTGGCTGCAACGGACTCGGTTTTAGGCTAGGAAAATGGCCTTTCTATCCTTACGAGCCGGAGTGGAAGCCCGCCCTGCTGGAGCCGATCCATCTGGCCAATATCAACTGCACTCAGGTTTTTCCTTAGTTAATCTTTCTTGCTTTTGAATGTTTCTCTGAAGCATGATGGAAGGTCAGTGAATAAATTGCGTTTTTAGAGAAAATGTTTTAAAATCTTATATAAAATAATTTAAGTAGGAGAAAGACATGTTTAACTTAAGTAGAATATTTTCAGGATCTAAGCTGGGTGAGGGCCAAACCGTTTCGGTGCCGGTAGGTGATCTTCCACGAAATCCTGCTTCGCATATGTCTCGTGAAGAAGCGGACCGTATAAATGCCAGAGTGCAGACGGCCGTGGATGCGGTTTGGCTAAAGCACTTTGGCTATCCATACTTTAGAGATAAAACCTTCGGTTGAGTTTATATCTGATAGGCGGCGCATCGAGAGCGGGGAAATCGACTCTGTCCCAAGGGCTTAAATCCATGGGTATCAGCTGTTTCAGCCTGGATTATTTGACACATATGTTTCATAAAACTGCGCCTCAGCTTGGTATATCACATGATTTGGAAATCAAGGAACGCGCCCATAGGCTTTGGCCTTTCGTGAGGTCAATGCTCGATGCTATCGATTATGCTGAATCCCATTATGCATTGGAGGGGCATGCGCTTTTGCCTTCTCATGCGGCAGAATTCAGAGACAAATTCGGGTCAGATAAGGTCAGTATCTGCTTTTTAGGATATCCAGATTGCCTTCCCCATGTAAAAAAAGACAACGTGAAATCATTTGCCAGCGCGGCCAATAACTGGCTTCAGGCCAAGCCCGATGAATATATTTTGAAAATCGTGGCGGCTGAGGTTGAATACAGCCGTTATTTGCGGGATGAATGTAAAAAATATGACCTGAAATTTTTTGATACGTCCCATGATCATTGGGGCACGATCCATACGGCGTTCGATTATCTGCTTAACGTTAAAGCCGAGCCTGTAGCCATACCCACGCCGTCGGTGATTTGAAAATCAATCAGTGCGCTGTCTTCTGGCCTGAAAAAAATCCTTCAAAATCTGCCCGCAGTCTTCCAACGATTCATGCACGATCTCCGGCCTGTGGTGACAGGTGGGCTGGTCATAGAATTTTGCTCCGTGCCACAGGGCGCCGCCCTTGGGGTCGATGGCGCCCGCGATCACGCGGCGAATGCGGGCGAAGCTGATGGTCGCCGCGCACATGGTGCAGGGTTCCAGCGTGACGTACAGGTCGCAATCGGGGATACGTTGCGCGCGCGTTTTTTTACAGGCTTCACGAATCACCAGCATTTCGGCATGGGCGGTGGGGTCGTGGTATTCCAGGGTACGGTTGCCGTTTCTGGCCAGGATCGTACCGGACGAATCGGTCAAGACGGCGCCAATCGGCACCTCGCCGCGAGCGGCGGCGGCGTGGGCCTCTTCCAGCGCGATCTGCATGAAATTGTTCATAAGAAGGTTTTAACGCGAAGACCCGAAGACACGAAGAAAAAAATAAAGCTTCGGGTCTTCGGGTCTTCGCGTTAAACAATAGGCATGAGTGAAAAAGAACGTATAGCCAAAGTCATGGCGCGGGCTGGCCTATGTTCCCGTAGGGATGCCGAGCGCTGGATCGCCGAAGGGCGGGTGGCCGTGAACGGCACGGTGCTGGATACGCCTGCCTTTACGGTTTCAACGGACGATACGATCGTCGTCGACGGCAAGCCGATGCCCAAGGCTGAAACAACCCGGCTGTACCTGTTCCATAAACCTGCCGGGCTGGTCACCACGGCCAAGGATGAAAAGGGGCGGCCGACCGTGTTCGAGGGCCTGCCGAAACAGCTGGGGCGCATGGTCAGCGTGGGGCGGCTGGATTTGAATACGGAAGGGCTTTTGCTGCTGACCAATGACGGGGAGCTGGCCCGGTGGCTGGAACTGCCGGCCAATGCGCTGAAGCGTACATACAGGGTACGTGCCCATGGACGCCTGCCCGCCAACACGGTTGAACGGCTGGCGAAGGGCATGACGGTGGACGGCGTGATCTATGGGTCGATTGACGCCAGTATCGACAAGGATGAAGGCACCAATGTCTGGCTGACCCTGACCCTGACCGAAGGCAAGAAGCGCGAAATCCGGAAGGTGATGGAAGCGCTGGGCATGACGGTCAACCGCCTGATCCGCACCTCCTACGGCCCGTTCGAACTGGCCAAGCTGCCGCGGGGGGCACTGGAGGAGGTTAATCACCACCAGCTGCGGAAGAAGTTGAGCGGTTATTTCGGCAAGGGCAAATCTTGAAGATTACCACCGGCATATATCGCGGACGGGTTTTGATCGCTCCCCAGGGCATGGATGTAAGGCCGACATCCGACAAGGTGCGTCAGGCTGTGTTCAATATTTTGCTGCAGCATGGGCTGCCGGACGGCGCGCATGTGATCGATGCGTTTTGCGGCACCGGGGCGCTGGGGCTGGAAGCGCTGTCGCGTGGCGCGGAATCTTGTGTTTTTATAGACAGTGCTGCGGCGTCACTGCAGAGTTGCCGGGCCAATATTGCTGCGCTGAAGGCTGAGGCAAAAGTGCTGCAGATGGATGCAACAAAATTGAAAGACCGGCCCGCGGATATCATGCCCGCGGACCTTGTTTTCCTTGATCCGCCCTATCGTAAAAACCTGATCGAGCCTGCCTTGCAGGCGCTGATCAAGGGCGGGTGGCTGTCTTCAGGTGCCGTGATTGTGGCGGAGACGGAAAGGCATGCCGGCCTGGCATGGCCCTCATCCATGGAAATTTTAAGCCAGCGAAGCTATGGCGATACAGAAATCGTGCTGGCGCGGCTTTCGTCCGTTTGATAAAAATTCCTTATGCTTTATGTCGTCGGCCTTATCGGTTTTATTGCGGGTTTCATGTTCGGGCAGTTGATCCTGTCGCGCATGCTTGCCGGTAAATCAAAGCAGGAACTGATGGATAATAAAGGCCTGCACTGGAAATACGGTACCCTGAACTGGCTGATTGCGCTGCTGGCCATGGCGGCGGCGATGATGATTTATGAGCGCTGGTTTTTATTGCCATAAACCATCTTTTTGCCAGATGGATTGAAAAGGTCTATGGTTGGGATCAGGAGGACGTTCATCGTTTCCTGTCATGTCACATAAGATCGTCATTGGTATCGCTTTTATCCTTTGCCTGCTGCTGCCGCGCTTGGCGCTGGCGCAGGTGGAAACGTACCGTCTTGACCGCCCGCACACGCAGGTGCTGTTTTCGGTCAGCCATCTGGGGTTCAGCCATTCCTACGGGCGCTTCACGGATTATAGCGGCACATTCACGCTCAATCGCGGACGCCTCGAAGGCTCCAGCGTCAATGTCGATATCCGTACCGACAGCGTGACGATGGACGATCCGGATTGGACCAATGCGGTCAAGGATGAAGGGTATTTTGACGTCGCGCACTATCCGGTGATGTCGTTCCGCAGCACGAAGGTGGTGCGGACCGGGCAGGGCACAGCGGATGTGTACGGCAATATGACCCTGCTGGGCGTGACGAAGCCCGCGAAATTTACCGTGACGCTGAACAAGACCGGACGCCATCCGTTCAAGGAAGAATATGTCGCCGGACTGTCTGGCGATGGCGTGATCAACCGCTCCGATTTCGGCATGACCGGCGGCCTGCCGCTGGTCGGGGATGAGGTGCAGATCCATCTTGAGATTGAAGGCAACCGCGTCGAGGCCCCCGGGCAGGAGTTTTATAATCGATGATCTGGACAAACACGCCGCAACGCTGGGGCGTTATCGCGAAATTTTTTCACTGGACGGTCGGTGTGCTGGTTTTATTCATGCTGGCGCTTGGCCTCTACATGACCAGCCTGGAGATGGGGCCGCGCGTGTTTTCGCTCTACGCACTGCATAAGTCCGTTGGCATGATTATCCTGTCTCTGGCCGTGCTGCGCCTGTCATGGAAGGCTGTGACGATCAGGCCGCATGACCTGCCGACGCATCAATGGTGGGAAAAAAAGCTGGCGCATCTGATGCACGGATTTTTATATTTCGCGATTTTCGCGATGCCCTTATCCGGATGGATCATGTCTTCCGCCAAGAATTTTCATGTCAGCGTGTTCGGCCTGCTCACCATGCCGGACCTGGTCGCGCCGAATAAGCAATTGGCCGATCTGGCCGTGCAGTTTCACGATATTCTGGCGTGGGTTGTCATGGGCGCGCTGGCCCTGCACATTGCGGGCGCGCTCAAGCATCATGTGATCGATAAGGATTCGACGCTGCTGCGCATGCTGCCGTTCGGAAAAATTAAAGGAGATGTTGTATGAAGACCCTGCTCGCGTTCTTGTTCCTGATGATCCTGCCGCTGGCTGCACATGCGGAAGATAAAATCCCGCAATGGCAGATTGCGCCGGAGCAAAGCAGTTTGAGTTTTTCAGGCACGCAGCAAGGAGCCGGGTTTGATGGCAAATTCGGGGAGTTTTCCGGCACGATCCAGCTGGATCCCGACCATCCGGAAACCGGCAAGGCGCAGATCAAAATCCAGATGGGATCCGCCACGACCAACAGTCCGGACCGTGATAAATACATTGTCGGCGATGCCTGGTTTGCGGCGGATAAATTTCCCGCTGCCACCTATGATATTTTATCGTTTGAAAAACAGGCGGACGGGCATTTTGTCGCGCATGGCAGGCTGACCCTGCGCGATGTCACCCTGCCGCTCGATCTGCCCTTTACCCTGAAGGTAGAGACAAAGGATGGCGTCAAGACCGCCCATGCGGAAGGCACAACATCCCTCCATCGCCTCGATTACGGCGTGGGGCAGGGGGAATGGAAAGATACTTCAATGGTTGGTGACAGCGTTTCCATCAAGGTCAGCGTGACCGCAACGGAGAAAAAACCATGAGCGATTGCTGCACGGCATTTGAACGATTTGCAGGCTTACCTGTCGAGGCGCAGCAAAGTTTTTATGAATTTCGCCGAAGCTATGGAAGCCCGGCAGAGGCACGCAGCCGATTCCGGGTATTCAAACTGGACCCTGTCTTACTGGAAATGAAAAAAATTGCTGCGGCCAACGGGCTTACGCTGCGCATTACGGGACCGGATGATAAAGGTTGCCCTGACATCAACTTGAAGCGTGTGAATGTTTCTCTGAAGAGATCCGGCGCACAATGGGTGGTTAGCCCTGAATTCAGAATTGGCTGAAACCATTTATTTCCGAAACTCTATCAGAAAACGATCAATCCCGTCATTTAGGGGGTATTCTTCACTTTTGGTCTGAGGTAATGTTTTCTTATGAGAACTTTATTTCACCTCTGGCTGCATCCCTTCTCGCGCAAGGTGCGTATTGTCCTTGCCGAAAAGAAGCTCGATTTCGACCTGAAGATCGAAAAAGTGTGGGAGCGCCGGACGGAATTCCTGGCGCTGAATCCTGCAGGCGACGTGCCCGTGCTGGTGGAACCCGACGGCACCACCCTCGCCAACAGCCAGGTGATCTGCGAATATCTTGAGGAAGTTTACCCTGAGGCCGATTTACTGGGCAAAGACCCGGTGCAGCGCGCGGAAACCCGCCGTCTGGTCAGCTGGTTTGACGTCAAATTCAACCGCGAAGTGACGGACAACCTGGTCGGCGAAAAAGCTGATGAAGCGCTTCCTGAAGCTGGGCGAGCCGCACGGGCCTTCGATCCGCGCCGGGCATGCCAATATCCATTACCATCTGGACTATATCGGTTTTCTGACCGAAAAACGCACATGGCTCGCCGGTAACCAGTTTTTCGCTGGCCGATATTGCCGCAGCGTCCCATCTTTCCGCCATCGATTATATCGGCGATGTGCCGTGGGAGGAGCATCAGGCCGCCCGCGAATGGTATGGCCGGGTTAAATCCCGCGCCAGCTTCCAGCCGCTGCTGGATGACCGGATCCCCGGCTTTACGCCGGTCGAGCACTACGAAAACGTCGACTTCTGACCTATATCATTCCCATGAGCATGTCAGAGCAGTCCCATCTGTTTTGTTTCGGTTACGGCTATTGCTGCGACTATCTGGGCTGTACGCTCCAGCGTATGGGTCATTGGACATTGTCCGGCACCACGCGTGATGCGAATAAAAAGGCCTTGATGAAAGATCACACCATCAAGGCCTATCTTTTTGACCATGACATGCCGCTGGACGATGCGCGCCGCTATATGGACGGCGTCACGCATCTCCTGATCTCCACCCCGCCGGATGATCGCGGCGATCCGGCTTTTATCATCCATGGCGAGGATATTGCCAGCATCCCGACATTGCGCTGGGTGGGGTATTTATCCTCTACCGCCGTTTATGGCGACCGGACAGGGGAATGGGTGGATGAACACTCCGAACTGCGTCCCAATTCCAAGCGCGGCACGCGCCGCGCCATTGCCGAGCAGCAATGGATGTCGCTGTATCGCGATGAAGGCGTGCCGGTGCATATCTTTCGCCTGGCGGGGATTTACGGGCCGATGCGCAGCGCACTGGATTCAGTCCGCGCTGGCGTTGCCCGCCGCATCAACAAGCCTGGCCACGCGTTCAGCCGCATCCATGTCGACGATATAGTGCAAACGCTTGTCGCATCGATGAACAAACCGAATGCGGGTGCCATCTATAACCTCGCCGACGACCAGGCCGCGCCCAGCCATGAAGTCATTAAATATGCCTGTGAGCTTCTGGGGCTGGAGCCGCCGCCGCTGATGCAATATGACGAAGCCGATATGGCCCCGATCACCCGCAGTTTCTATGCGGACAACAAGCGTGTGAAGAATGACCGGATCAAGCAGGAGCTGGGTATCGCCTTGAAGCATCCGGATTACATGTCGGGCTTGCGGGCATGCCTGGAGGCGGAGAAGAAAGGCGTCCAGTCCTGCCTGGTGTCTTTTACCGATGGGGAGAGCGTTTCCGGTTAATTTTTCCCGCGTTGCGCCTTTACATGCGTGTAGGCGTTATACGGCATCTTGATTGTCACCGTTGTGCCCACCCCTAATGTCGATTCAATAAACAGCGCGCCGCCGTGCAGTTCGGCCAGTTCCTTGGTGATGGCCAGGCCGAGGCCGGTGCCTTCGTGTTCGCGGGTGTAGTGGTTGGCGGCCTGTTCGAAGGGGCGGCCCACGGGGGCCAGCTTATTGGCCGGAATGCCGATGCCGGTGTCCTGGACGCGGAGGAGGAAGTGATCGGGCTTTGGCAGGCATGACACCTTTACCACGCCGCCGGGCTGCGTGAATTTTACGGCGTTGGAGAGAAGGTTCAGCAGGATCTGCATCACGGCGCGGCGGTCGGCGACGATCTGCATGGCTTCAGATCCCATTTCGACATCCAGCTGGATTCCTGCGTCCTGGGCGCGGCCGTTGATCATATGGACAGCCAGGCGGATGACTTTCCGCGTTCAGTTCTTCGAGGGTTGAGTTCCGTATTTCCCGGCCTCCATCTTCGACATATCAAGGATATCGCTGATGGTCCAGCAGATGCTCGCCGGACTCCCTGATGCCCGCGATGTAATCCAGATACCGTTCGGTGCCGATAGGGCCGAGAAGTTGCCCGCTTCCATCATGTCGGAAAAGCCGATAATGGCAGCGTTGAGCAGCGATGCGGATCGCGCTCATATTGGCGAGGAACTGGGATTTGGCGGCATAGCGCGTTCGGCGGCGTCCTTGGCCTGGCGCAATTGTCTTTCATGGTTGGTGCGTTCGGTCGCTGTCTGCATATGCCGAACAGGGCGACAGCGTCGCCGTGTGATCCAGTTCGCAGCGCCTTCGCAGCGTATGGTGCGAATATCGCCGTTCGGGCGCTGGATACGGAATTCCATGTCGTAATTGTTGCGCTCGATAATCGCGCGCTGGAAGGCTTGCAGCAAACGCCCGACATCGCGCTTGTGCAGCAGGGCGTTGACAGCGTCAGGGTCAACACGAAGGTTTCGCCGGTCGACGCCGAAAATCCGTGCGTTCGTCCGGAAAAGGCAGGCTTCATCACGACACCGTCCATTGCCAGTGACCGATATGGCCGATGGCCTGCGCTTCGGATAAATGCCGCGCCTGGGTTTTCAGGGCAATGTCCTGCGTCTTGATGTCGGTGACGTCGCGCCCGACGCTGTAGATCAAGCCGTTGCTGCGCTTCTGCCGCCATTCCATGGCGCGCAGATCGCCGGTGCTGGTCAGGACTCTGGCCTCGAAGTCAATGATGTCGCCAGCCCAGGTCAGCATCAGGCTGTTCTGGCGGCTGCGGATGCGGGCGCGGTCTTCGGTTGCTCCGGTCATCAACTCATCGTCCGCAACTGCATCTCTCATACCCCGGCGTCATTGAAGGTGGATTGACGCGCATAGATAATCCGTGACCCAGTAGCCATGACGTCGTTCGACATGTTCAGGAAATGACGCAGTTCGCTGTCTTCAGTCTGGACAGATATTTTAACGTCGGGTTCTTTTTCAGCCGCCCCGCTGTTCAGCCATTGCGCGACTTCCTGTTCAAGATTGGGGCCTTCGGTTGGTTCCCCGTCCACTTCAAACGAACCGACCAGGAATTTGCGGCCGTTTTTCATGCGTACACGATCGAAACGGACCAAAGCGGTTTCGCCCTGGCGGCCTGTTAAAATAACGCCATGCACGCCTTCACGGATCGTATCGATGTAATGCCCGCTCTGGCCGGCGCGGAACATGCCGCCGGCATGGAACACGTCTTCGGGTTCGCAGAATTCAAACAAGGCGGAGAGGGGTTTGCCTTCCGGCGCGGCTGTCAGGCCGACCGTCTCGGCCAGAGTCGGCGTGGCGTGCACGATAATGCCGCGTTCATCCGCCATAAAACGCGGCTGATCGTCCGGATGCGCTGTGCCGCGGTTCTGCGGCTTATGAAACAATATCGGTGTGGACATGCTTTGAAGAGATGGTTAGAGGAGGACGCATGTGTGAATAACATAATTGATCACAAGCGGCCTCACAATCCGGTTTTTGGATTTATCCGGATTTAATCCGAATATTTCACACCGCAGCCATAGGGCTGGGTGACGGCGGTGCGCACGGGCTGTTTGCGGCGGATATCGTCCAGCGCCTCACGGATATAGCTTTTCGCGTTCTGCAGGCTGGCGGCATCGGCGGACGGTGCATCGTCGATCGCGCCCATATAGACCAGCGTGCCGTTGGCGTCGACTACGAACATATGCGGGGTGGTGCGGGCGTCATACAAATGCCCGACCTTACCGTCTGCATCCAGAAGATAGGCCGTCTGCGCCGATCCGTCGGTCATCAGCAGCTTGCGGGCGGCATCAGCGTCCAGATAACCTTCCTTGCCTTCCGCCGATGAATTGATGCGCAGCCAGACGACGCTGTACTCGGTCATCGCGTCCTTCTGCAGTTTTTGCATGGTGCCGGATTCATAATGTTTTTTGACATAGGGGCAGCCTGGGTTGGTCCATTCCAGCACCACGGTCTTGCCCTTGAAGTCGGACAGGCGATGCGGCGTGCCGTCCGCGCCGTTCAGGGTGAAATCCGGCGCGATCTGGCCGATCTGCACAGCAGCCTGGGCAGGGAAGGCAAAAACAAGCATCAATAGGGAGAAAAGCAGGGACAGGCGCGCGATCATGGGATGGTCCTTCTTTATGGTTAGGATTTATTTTCCTGCTATCGTCTCACGGACGATGGCAGGGGTTAGAATCTGTGGCAAAACAACGCCGTCCGGCCGTTTGCCGTTCGCGCCTTTCGGGGCGTAATACACATAGAGCGGGACGCCGTTGCGTCCATAGCGTTCCAGGAAGGCGGTGATGTCCTTATCCTGATTGGTCCAGTCTCCTTTCAGGTATTGGACATTCATATCATGAAACAGTTTTTCCACTTCGTCGCTTTTCAGGGCGACTTTTTCGTTGATCTTGCAGGTGATGCACCAGGCGGCGGTCATATTGACGAAGACGGGATCGTTGCCCTGGAGGAGGGCTTCAAGTTTTTCCGGGGTGAAAGGTTGCGCCTGTCCCGCCTCTGTCGCGGCGGCTGTGTCGTGATGCATACGGGGTTGCGTTTTCGCCGTCCAGGCGATTATGCCCAGGCCCGCGATCAGGATTGCGGCCAGTGCCGTGACCACAAATCGTCCGCGTCCGCGTGACGGTACATGGGTCAGAAGCCACAGGATCATGGCGAGCAGGATAAAGCCTGTGAGTCCGGTCAACACGCCGTTGATGCCGACTTGCGAGACATAGACCCAGATCAGCCAGGCGGCGGAAGCAAACATGGGAAAAGCCAGGAATTCGCGCAAAGTCTGCATCCAGCGGCCGGGACGGGGTAATAGGCGCTGCAATGGCGGCAGGAAACAGATCAGCAGGTAAGGCAGTGCCAGGCCGAAACCGAGCGCCATGAACACGGCCAGTGCCAGCGGTGCGGGTTGCAGCAAAGCGTACCCAATGGCCGCGCCCATAAACGGCGCGGTGCAGGGCGTCGCGACAATCGCGGCCAGCATGCCGGTGAAGAAGGAGCCTTTCAACCCTTCGTGTTTTGCCAGTCCCGCGCCGACATTGGTGAAGCTGCCGCTGATTTCAAACAAGCCGGAGAAATTGAGGCCGATGACAAACAGCAGCCAGGACAGGACCAGTACAATAAGCGGATTCTGTAACTGGAAACCCCAGCCGATTTCCGCGCCGCATTTCCGCGCCGCCGGATTTCAAGGCCAGCAGCAGCCCAGCAATCATTAGAAAACAGGTCAGAATGCCGAGTGTATAAACGACGCCATAGAGCCGCGCATGGGAACGATCCTTATCAGGCATCTGCAAAAGGCTGAGGCCTTTCATCGACAAAACCGGAAAGACGCAGGGCATCAGGTTCAGGACCAGCCCTCCTAAAAGCGCCAGCCATAAAGCTTTGGCAAATCCCGGTGATGCAGGCTTCGGTTTTTCAACTGCCGGCGTAGATACAACTGGCGTTGGTGCAGCGGCAGGCGCCGATATTAATCCCGCCGGTGCTGCGGTGACGGTTAAAGCCCGGTCGATATCTTTTTCCTTGTAAATCAGCAGGCCGGTCAGGGTTTTGAGGTCTGCCAAAGGCCGCTCGCCGCGCTCGGCCTCGATTGTCAGGGTTTCGCCGTCCAGAGTCACGGTCTGGGCGGATGTATTTTTAATCGCACCCCAGTCCAGCGGGATAAAGGCCACGCTGTCTTTATTTTCCGGCATGATCAGGCCGGGCTGGGTGAGAGAGAGGTTCAGGTAAAACTGCCCGGGCTGTTTTTCGCCGAAGGTTGCGTTCTGGATACCGCTGACATCGGAAGGCAGGCGGTCGAGATAAGGTTCGAAGGATAATCCGTTATCAATAACCTGCCCGTCATTCAGGGTGAGGGTCAGGTCGTCATATTCCGGAATGCAGATATCGGCACAGACCAACGTCTCGATATGGGCGGTGAGTTTGATGGGACCGTCCGGCAGGTTTTCCGGCAGGGTCAAATCCTGAAAGATCATCGCCTTGTCGCTGTATCCGTAATTGACCAGAGGGCCGATTTTTATGACATGCGGCACGGGCCAGCGCAGATCGGAGATTTCAAACCCGTCCGGCAGGGTCCATTTGATCCGCATCGCCTCCCCCGAATCGCCGGGATTGGCCCAATAAGTATGCCAGCCGGGTTCGATGGTCTGTTCAATCCCGATCAGGATCGCTTCGTTCCCTTTTACAGGTGAGCGTTCAGGCATCAGCGTGAGTTTGACATGGCGCGCAGGTGCGTCCGCGGCCAGAGCCTGCGTTCCGCAGGCGAGGCACAGCATCAGGATAAACAGCGATCTGGAAAAGAAGGAGCGGCTCATATATTGAGTTTATATCAGAACGGGCCGCAGGCAACCGCTTCTTAACCCTGCTTGACTCTCTTGTGTTGTCCCCCGACAATCTGAACAACGAAAGAAGCGTTCCCATGACCGGATACACTGCCCCCTATGCCGCGAGTTACGACGCGCCTTTATGGACACCGGATGCCGGACGCGTTCGCGCCACGCAGCTGAGCGCCTTTGCGGAGAAAATCGGCATGGCGGGGGCGGATTACCAGACGCTGTGGCAATGGTCGATCGACAAGCCAGGGGCATTCTGGTCGGCGGTGTGGGATTTCTGCGGCGTGATTGGGGATAAGGGCAATGCCGTGCTGAAAGACGCGGGAAGCATGCCGGGGGCTTCGTTCTTTCCGGATGCGAAAATCAACTATGCTGAAAATCTGCTGCGCCGCGCGACAATGCCCCTGCGATTATTTTCAGGGATGAAGAAAAAAATGAGCGCACCATTGGCTATATCGGCCTGTATAACAAGGTCAGCCGTTTCGCGCAGGCTTTGCGCAAGGCAGGTGTGGTGAAAGGCGACCGCGTTGCGGGATTTATGCCCAATATGCCAGAAACGCTGATTGCGATGCTGGCGGTGACGGCTTCGTTTGGCGCGATCTGGTCATCCGCCTCCCCTGATTTCGGGGTGCAGGGCGTGATCGACCGGTTCGGGCAGATCGAACCCAAAATTCTTGTGACGGTGGACGGTTATCTGTATGGCGGTAAAAAACTGGATTGTTTGCCGAAGCTAAAGGACATTCAGCCGCGCCTGCCTACAGTGCAGAAAACCGTGGTCGTGCCGTTTTTCAAGGATATGCCGGATCTTGCAGGTCTTCAGAATACGGTGACGCTTGATGCTTTTACCGCAGCATTCGAGGCGGAAGACATCGCCTTTGAACGCGTCGCCTTTAATCATCCGCTGGTCATCATGTTTTCGTCCGGCACCACAGGCGTGCCAAAATGCATTGTGCACGGCCATGGCGGCACCTTACTGCAGCATTTGAAGGAACACAGGCTGCAATGCGATGTCAAACGCGATGATCGCGTCTTCTATTTCACCACCTGCGGCTGGATGATGTGGAACTGGCTGGTCAGTGCGCTGGCGTCCGATGCCTGCCTGCTGATGTATGACGGGTCGCCGTTTTATCCGGACGGCAACACGCTGTGGGAATTTGCATCGGCGCATCAATGCACGCTGTTCGGCACGGCGGCCAAATATATCGACGCATTGAAATCGGCGAAGCTGCGGCCGATGGATACGCATGACCTTTCTTCCATCCGCACCATTACGTCGACAGGCTCGCCTTTGGTGCATGAAAGCTTTGACTATGTTTATGCTGCGATCAAGAAAGATGTGCATCTCGCCTCTATTTCCGGCGGGACGGATATCGTGTCCTGCTTCGTGCTGGGTAACCCGATATCGCCTGTGTGGCGCGGGGAGATCCAGTGCGCCGGTTTAGGCATGGCGGTCGATGCGTTCGATGATAACGGCAAGCCTTTACCCCCCGGCGCGGGATCGGGTGAACTGGTCTGCACAAAGCCGTTTCCAGCCATGCCGGTCGGTTTCTGGAACGATGAAGACGGCAAGCGGTACCGCAAGGCGTATTTCGAACGCTTCCGCAATGTGTGGTGCCATGGCGACTGGATCGAACGCACGGTGCATGGCGGCTATATCATCCATGGCCGCTCCGATGCCACGCTGAACCCCGGCGGGGTACGCATCGGCACGGCAGAGATTTACCGCCAGGTCGAACAGATCGAAGAGGTGCAGGAAAGCATCGCGGTCGGCCAAGACTGGCGCGACGATGTGCGGGTTATTTTGTTTGTACGGCTTAAAGACGGCAAAACCCTGACGGATGACTTAAAAGACCGGATTAAAAAAGCCATCCGCGTTGGGGCCTCCCCCCGGCACGTTCCGGCCAAGATTATTGCGGTGTCCGATATTCCCCGTACAAAATCCAACAAAATTGTCGAACTGGCGGTGCGGGACATCATCCATGGCAAGCCGATCCGGAACCAGGAGGCGCTGGCCAACCCTGAAGCGCTTGATATATATAGAAATATCGGGGAATTGCAGAGTGATTAATTTTCTTGCGTTTTGGCGTTCGGGTGGTTATTTATACATAATCTTAACCCATGGAGGCAGATTTGACAGGACAATATGTTGTTCACAGCACGGAACGCCAGATTGCTCAAACCGAACTGGATAAACTGACGCAAGCATTTGAAGCAGCGGATACTGCTGAACCGAGACTTAATGTCGTAGAGGTTCAAGGTAACGTCTGGACACGCAGAGAAGGCAAGTCCTGGATACGGATTGTTGACAAACCCGTTCAACCAGCGGCAATCAGCCCCTACGTCCGACCCTATTCTTAATAGTGAAACGAGTCGGTTCGTAAAAAGCTTGACTCGTGTCTTAGGGCGTTGTTACAAATTAGATACAAACAAAAAAATGAGGAGTGTGTCCAATGGCTGATTTTACAAG